>CAZGMU010000499.1:0-3344 GCA_964526975.1 uncultured Planctomycetaceae bacterium | reverse complement strand
GCAAGAGTCCGGCCCATACGGTCAGAACCGAATTCTTGCGAATTCAGCTACCATCCAACGAGAGCTGACAGACCACTAGCTATCGTTCCCTGCAAAAACCCTGCCAGCACTTAGGAACATCTCAACAATAAGCAATCATTATTAGCGGGGGTTCGCGAAGATTAGTGTTCCTCACTCCTGTATTTCTTCTCTGTGTTCTCCGTGCCTCTGTGGTGAATTCCATCTGCCCAAGCTGTTTTTGAGCGGCTCCCCATGCACTCTTGCGTCAATCTGACGTTGTTGGCCTGCTGCAATCTTGCTAGCCTTGGCTGCTTTTCTTGTCGTCTTTTCAGGCCCCCTTTTCCTGCGATTGTGAGTCTCGACGTGCCCCGTTGCGTTCGGCAACTTGCCGTTTGGGTTACGCTTTGCGCGCTCGCGAGCGGGTGTTCCAGCGTCGAAAAGCGAATCGCGCCATCGAATTTTCGCGACTGGCGCCCCGAGCAATCCGTGTTGCCCCAGGCCGAGTTTCAAGGTCAGCAGGTCGTCGTTCACAACATACGCAACTGCAAATACTTTGCCAATGATGTGTACATGGTCGACTATTACGACAAAACCATTGACCTGAATCGCGTCGAGGGCGTCGACTTCATCGTCGTACCGTTCAAAGGCATGGAAGCGCTCGCCCACGTGATGATCAGCTTCCAGATCGCCAACCCGGACGGCACGCGCGACCACTTGGCCGTCAGTGTCGAAACCCGTAAGGAGCGCGAAGAAAATTACAATCCCGTGAAAGGCAGCGCCAATCAGTATGAATTGATGTACGTCGTCGCCGACGAACGGGACGTGATCCAATACCGCACGAATTACAACAATGAAGATGTCTATCTGTATCACACCGTGGCCACGCCCGAGGCGTCGAGGGCGCTGCTGGTCGACGTGCTGACGAGAGCAAACCAGGTGGCCGCTCACCCCGAGTTTTACGATACGCTTGTCAACAACTGCACATCGAACATCGTGCGACACGTAAACCGCATTACTCCCAACCGGATCGTTACCGACTACCGTGTTCTGCTCCCCGGCCTGTCCGATGCGTTGGCCTATGACGAAGGCTTGATCGAACGGCATGGCACTTTCCAGGAGACCAAGCAACGGGCCTACGTCAACCCGTTGGCCCAACGTTACGCCGGCCGCGAGGATTTCTCCGAAATGATCCGCCAGCGCTAAGCCGAATCGATGCCAGCACTTTTCCACCGCTAGCGGACCTCTTCCAGAAGTTCGCATTACCCCCTAAATAAACGACCAAAAAACATCCACTCTCCCACCGCTAGCGGCTTAGCGCGATTTCCGGCAAAGCCCCCCAGACCGATTTCGCCGCAGTGCGCAACCCTGAACGGATCGCCTTTTATCTCCCGTTTTACCACCAGAGTGATATTCCAACTCTGGAGCCAGCAGGATACATTTTTGTCGCCGAACTTACGGTACCGCTGGGCCTTGCCACCGCGATCCACAAAAGTGCTTGCAGCGACTTCTGGTTCGCCCCACAAATTCGACCACAGTGCCTTTACCCATGACAGCACCAAATAATACCTCAGCCAGCCCCTCTGCCGCCGGTAATTCCATCTCTGGACGAATCATGCAGATTCGCCAAATGCAGGCGGAATTGCGGACGCGGCCGGTAACCGGCTCTATGCGGTGGCTCAAGCGGTTTTTCTATAAAACCGTTCACTCGGCATTTACCCGCCAATTCAACCTGAATGCGGCCACGATCGATCTCATCGAGGCTGTCCACCGTGAAACAGCTCGTGCTTCCGCCGAATTGCGTCAACTATCCAGCCATTCAAGCCAAAATGCGACCGCAGGCCCCGCGCCTCACGCGGAGTTAGCAATTGCCACTGGCGAAGTGCTAGCGTCGTGCGGCCAAACACAGGATCAGGCCGAACTGAACAACATTCGAGTGCTCCACGGATTCAACAGCGTTTACACTTCGCCGGCCGAGATGCGGATGCCAGAGCGGGTCGCCCTCTACAGCCTGGTATTTGGCATGCAGCCGCGCAATTGCCTCGAGATTGGCACATTTCGCGGCGGCTCGTCGGCCATCATCTGTGGTGCGATGGACGATACCGGCTTCGGTCAACTCACCTGCGTCGACCCGATGCCGAAAATCGATTCCGCTCTCTGGTCTAAGATCAGCAACCGTTGCCGTCTGTTCGAGGGGCCCTCGCCAGATATCCTGTCTGAAGTTGCTCGACAAATCGATGCGCCGTTCGATTTCGCGCTTGTCGATGCAAACCATACGTATGACGCCGTACGACGCGATATTGCCGGCGTGCTGCCCTATCTCACTGATAGTGCCTATATATTGTTTCACGACGCCAATTATCCCGACGTGAAACGCGCGATCGACGAATCGGTGAAGAGCTTTGCAGAGCTTTCTGACTGCGGATTAATGTCAGTCGAACCAACAACGCTCTATGAAAATGGCCAGGTTACGACGTGGGCCGGGTTGCGGCTCCTCAGATATCAACGCCGTTTATCAAAAGCCCAGGCTGCATGATGCGCAAACTACCAGTGATCATCGCGGGCACCAATTGCCTTAGCGGCGTCACCAGTTGGGCAGACCAACTGCGAGTTGCTCTGGCTGATCATTCCCGCTACGAAGGGCGATCGCTCTACATCGGCCCAGAGTCTGGCCAGCCGGTTGAGCCCAATCGAGCCGATTTTTCCGTGCAAACCGAAAGCGAAGCGTATGCGCTCATTCGCGAATTGGCCCCAGCGATCGTTATTCCAAACTACGTCTGGTCACTCTTTCTCACCGCCTTCGAGCCGGGAATTCGTTGCATCGGAATGTGTCATGCGGACGATATCGACCAGTACTATCGGCCCCTAAGTTGGTACGAGCCAACCATCGCCAAGTACATCGCCGTCAGCAAGGAATGCCACGCCCATTTGGCCGAATGGGTTTCTTTGCGCTCTGCCGACATCGCCATGCTTCCTTATGGCGTCTGCCGTCCGATCAGTCTACAACGCCGTCGTCAAACCAAGCCCCTGAGAATGATTTACGCTGGCCGAGTGACACAGCCACAAAAGCGAGTTTGGGATTTCATACCGCTCATTCAAAATCTTCTGCGCGAGAAAGTCGCCTTCGAGTTCAATATCGTGGGCGAGGGCGATGAATTTACGCCGCTAATGCAAATGATTCGAACCCAAATCCCAGTCGCGAATGTCCGTTTCCATCCGCGTGTTCCCCACCACGAAATGGCCCGCATTTGGCTCGAGCATGATATCTTCCTTCAGGTATCCGATTTCGAAGGCACAAGCGTCAGCATGCTGGAAGCCATGGCTCATGGCGTAGTGCCGGTCGTCAC
>CAZGMU010000498.1:0-3352 GCA_964526975.1 uncultured Planctomycetaceae bacterium | reverse complement strand
TTCGAAAGCGCCGGGGCGGCGCGCGCTTTGGAGCGGCGGCCCAACCCGCCGGGGATGGCGCCACCGCAACGCAAGCTGTCGAAATATGGCGAAGCGCTGCGCGAGAAGCAGAAGATCAAGTACTACTACGGGCTTGGCGAGCGGCAACTGCGGCGGATTTTCGACATCGCGAAGCGGAAGCCGGGCAACACTGGCGAAAACATGCTGGTCTTGTGTGAGCGGCGGCTGGACAGCGCGGTTCGCCTGGCCGGATTGACGAAGACTCGACCGCAGGCGCGACAAGGCATTGCGCATGGTCATTTTCTGCTCAATGGCCGGCGGACGGATATTCCGTCGGCGTTGGTGCGTGTGGGAGACGTGATTGATGTAAGGCGGCGTCTGCCGATTGTGGATTTGTACCGTGGACTGGCGGCGTCGTTTGCGGAGGAGCGGGCCGACTGGTTGGCTTTCGACGAAACGAACCTGCGTGCCACGGTGCTGCGGCTGCCGAGGCGAGAGGATGTGACGCTGCCGGTGAATGTGTCGATTGTCGTGGAGCTTTTGTCGCGCTAAGCGGAAGCGTATGCGCGCAATGCCAGAGCATGGACGATTGCTCTTGTGGGCCAGGCGTTCGTTTAGCCTGACTATTCGGCGCCGTCGGAGTTAACTGTGAGACGCCCTACGCGGGTTCAGCCGGTCGCAGTCGCCGTGGAAAGCGCCGGCTGGACCTGCGTTCTTGTTGCGTCGCTCGAATGGGTAATGTGTATGGCATCGGTGCGTAGGAGGAAGTGCGACAAATACGCACCCCCAGATGAGCGGTTTGATTGGAGCTAATCGTTGTTTTGTTCTGGGGCAGCGCGGGAAATTTCTTGACTTCTCGCAACCGTCTCGATATTTTGCGGTCTACTCGGAGGCCGAGGCGGGCACTTCCGATTTTCTCTCTATTCCTAATTGCCTATTTTCGCATAGCCTGTGCAATCTCGGAACCTGCCCAGCGGGAAAGGCTTTTGGGAATTTGTTTGTAATCGATGACCATCGCGTCGGCGGCACTTTCGGGTGCCGCGGCGCATTAACGCAAACCGCAGGGACTTCGCGGCTGTGCGCCGCTATGTCTCCTTATTTAAAGTGGAGCAACTCATGGCGCATGATCGATCGGGCTGGCGCTCGGCTGGACGACGCATTGGCAAGGTATTTGGTCGCAAGCCCTTGGCGCGGCGACGAAACAATCTCGTGCGGCGAGTCGAGTCGGGAATCGAGCAACTCGAACCTCGTTGGGTTCTTACGGCCGGCGCGCTCGATACGACCTTCGATCCCGTCGACCTCGACGGCGTGTTGATCGGCAATCTTGGCGTCGCGACGGCGAATGTGCGGTTTACGACGGTCACGACACAGGCAGACGGGAAGATTCTAGCCGCTGGTTCGTTCGATGCGCTGTCGAACAATCGGCAGGACTTCGTGGTCGCGCGGTTCAATGCCGATGGTTCGCTCGATACGACGTTTGGCGTCGACGGTTCGGATGCCGATTCGCTTCCTGACGGCTATATTACGTTCGACTTCAGTCTCCCGGCTGGCCAGAGCATTGCTCAGGATATTACGCTCGACTCATTGGGCCGAATCATCGTTGTCGGCAATGGCCCGAGCGCTGCCAACTTCAATAGTTGGGCGATTGCCCGGCTCACCACGAGCGGCCAGCTTGACAGCACGTTCAACGGCACGGGCAAAGTCGTCACATCGTGGACCGGCTCCTCCGGCAACATCGGCGCAGAGGCTCACGGCGTGGCGATTGATTCGAGCGACCGGATTGTCGTTGTTGGCGACGTGCGGAACAGCAGCTCGTCGACCGAATTTGATTGGGGGATCGTGCGGTACAATACGAATGGTTCGATGGACACGTCGTTCGGCAGCAGCGGCACCGGCAGGGTGACGGTCAACTTTTTCGGTTCGCGCGATGTGGCGAACGACGTGAAGATCCAAGCCGATGGCAAGATCGTCGTCGCGGGATACGCGCGCAACGGCACGCAATCCGATGATTTTGCGATTGCCCGCTTCGACGCCAATGGTTTGCTCGACTCTTCGTTCGGCGTTGCCGGGCTCGTGAATACGAATATCGATCCGACCGCGTTCGTTTCCCAGGATCAGGCTAGCTCGCTGCAAATCGAGGCGGACGGCCGGATCGTGTTGACTGGCTTTTCGAACGTGCGTCCCGGCTCGGTTTCCACATTCACGACGACCGAGTTTACCGTCGCGCGGTATACGGCGACGGGTGCGCTCGATACGACGTTCAATCCGACGCCCTCGGCCAGCTTCCCTTCGGTTCCCGGCACGCGGCGGATTGATTTTGGTGGAAACAAAGACTTGGCCGAAGCGGTTGGAATCCAGGTGGATGGGCAGTATGTGATTGCCGGATCGGTTTCGAATCCAACGGTAAACGACGACAACGATAAGTTCGGTTTGGTCCGATTGGTGAACAATAGCTTGCTCGTTCCAGACGGGACGCTGGATTCGGCGTTTGGGTCGGGCGGGCAGGTGACAACCCGAATCACGGATTACGTGGCTGGGACGATCAGCGTTGCTCTTCTTACCGATATGACGCTGCAGCCGGATGGGAAGATCGTGACCACGGGCTATGTGCGAGGTTCGGATAATCGTGAGAGGTTTGTGATCGCTCGCTATGAATCAGGCCTCGCCACGCAAACGATTGCGGGCGATGCCAACGTCGACGAAGGGGCGACGTACACGTTGAACCTGTCGTCGGGCGATCCGACGACTTCGCAATGGACGATCAACTGGGGCGACAGCACGCAGGTCGTTTCGGGCAACCCGACGAGCGTGACGCATGTGTATGCCGACGGCAATGCGAACTACATCGTGACCGCCACGGTTACGACCGCCACGGGCACCTCGCCGATCACGAACTCAGTGGCGGTAGCAGTCAACAATGTGGCGCCGACGCTTGCGATCAGCGGTGCTGCCAGCGTCGACGAGGGCGCGGTCTACACGCTGAATCTGTCTTCCTCCGATCCTGGCGCCGACACGATCAGCCAATGGACGATCAACTGGGGCGACTCGATTGAGGTCATCAGTGGCAATCCGTCGAGTGCTACGCACACTTACGCCGATGGCAGCGCGAGCTACACGATCAGCGCCACGGCGACGGATGAAGACGGCAGTTACGCGGCCGGCAATACGGTCGACATCAGCGTTCAAAACGTGGCGCCGACACTCGTGATCAGCGGCGCATTGGATGTCAACGAAGGCGCAACGTATACGTTGAATCTCGCATCCAGCGATCCGGGTGCAGACACGATCACCTCATGGACGATCCATTGGGGCGATTCGATTGAGGTCGTGAGCGGCAATCCGTCGAGTGCTA
>CAZGMU010000497.1:0-3354 GCA_964526975.1 uncultured Planctomycetaceae bacterium | reverse complement strand
AACCCCGCCCCAAACCGCAAGCCGAACTTTTACAGAAGAAGTGGTGCGGTATCATTTGAATTCTATGTTGCGTAGCAACAGCTCAGCCACGAACGGCACGTTGTCGCAGCAAAAAGAGACGCCAGTCCTACAATCAGCATTCCACCCGTCGCCCCCTCCGGAACCGGTTGGCCCATAGTGCTACCGAAATAGTTGCGGACGGCGTTTAGGTCCTGCAAGTCGACGCGCCCATCGTAAGGATAAGAATCACCGGGCAGTGAGCCGTCAGCAGTCCCGAAGCGCCCAAATTCGTTCCGAACGATGTTCAAGTCATTTAAATCGATCAAAGTATCGCCGTTGACATCTCCAATAATGCCGAGCAGCTTGATCGACCCTGACTTATATAGTTCGCTTGTATCCCAAATGTAGCCTGGTCGGCTCGACACCTGGGCGAATCGGTCTTGAGAAGTAAGTGGCTTATTCCAATCGAAAATGTCGAAAGTGGAGCCGATCATATCACCAATCTCAGCATCATCGGCAAACTGTAGATCCAGCGTACCGCGCAACAACACTTGCGGAAGCGTCTCGTCGATAACGATCCTCGATCCCCAAGCACTGTCGGCAAGTCGCAACTCGAGCGTCCCCCCTGTGAAAACCTGAAACCCGGATAATGGCACAACCGGCAATTCGTAGTCTTGCAGAATCAGCCGAGTGGCGTTCTGAATTCTCAGCCCATTCACGGTGCCGTCGCTAAGAATGACGTTCGCATCCGTGCCGGCTGACGAGAGGTCCAGGCCGGATGTGCCGCGAAAATCAGCGTATGTCATTGTCGCTCGCACAAAATCCACGCCGGACATTTTGGAGTCGAGGAATGTCGCGTTGGTCAAGTCCGAGCTAGAAAAGCGCGCTTCAGTCAGGTCCTGTCCATTAAAGTTCCAGCCTCGCAAGTCCTTGCCTCGCAACTCCAGTTCACGAAGTTCGCCAGTCACATAGCTCGAGGTGGAATACAGTTGTTCTCTTTGAAGCCCAGTGGCTCCCCCTTCGGAAAAATTCGCTCCTTGAATCGCGGCCCCTGAAAGGTTTGCGCCAACAAGGATAGTATTCTCGAATGATGCTTCGCGTAGATCTTGGCCGGCGAAATCCCAACCGGACAAGTCGTTTCCATTCAGCGAAACGCCTTGGAGTCTCTTTTGCTTGTAGCTGAGAGATTCGTAAAGCTGCTCGCGAGTGAAACCCTTGTCCGTCGTGAAGTCAAATCGGGCACCTTCAATCGTCGCACCGGCGAACGACGCGTTCGTTAACGTGGAATCTGTGAAGCCTGTTCCAGTTAGATCAAAATTGCGCAAATTCGCGCCGGCGAGGTTCTGCCCCTCAAAGGCTACTTCCGCCAACGTCCCATCTTTGTAGTTTGCCGTCGAGTAGATCTGGGTAAGTCCAAGGTTTGCAAGATGGTAAAAAATCGCTCCGCGGATATTTGCATTCGTGAAATCCGCACGAAACACGCTCGTGTTGCGAAACGCCGTACCAATCAACTCAGAGCCGCGAAAGCTCGCATCGTCGACATATGACCCCAGGAAAGTAGCGCCATTCAACTGAGCTTCATCGAATTTCGCACGTTGAAAGTTGGAAATGTAAGACATCACTCCAGACAGTGATGCCCTAGTTAGGTCAGCATCTGCAAGGAAGCTGTTTTCAAATGTCGCATCGTGCAGATCGAATTCCCTTAAGTCGATCCCGTCGAAGCGCTGATAGCCTAGCTGCAGGCCGGGAATGGACTTTTCCTTATAGCTGGCTGTGGATGTGAATTGCTCGGGCGTCAACGTGCCGCGTAAACCTGGACTGAGAGCACCGAAGCGCGCTCCGGCAATCACTGCATCCGCAAACGTGACGTGGCTCAGATTTGCGTACTCAAAGTTCGTCCGCGTCAGATTGGCGGAACTAAAATCGGCATCATCCAAGTGCGATTCGACCATCCTAGTTTCCACTAATTGGGCGTTAGAGAAATTGGCGAATGGCATCCAAGCGCGTTCGAGGTTCGCTCGTGTTAGATTCGCTTCACTGAAATCTGCATTGTCGGCGTGGCTCGCGATCAAGATCGCATCGGACAGATTTGATCCGCCAAGATTAATGTTTCCTAGCGGGGAGATAGAGGAATCCGTTTGAGACAAATCCTTTCCGGATAGGTTCCATGAACTCATGTTGAGTAAGAATGTCATGCCCGACAGTGCCCCGGATTTGTAGTTTGCGGTGGAATAGAATTGCCCAGCGGTCATGTCGAATGTCCCCAACGTAGCGCCTGTAATATTGACGTCGTCAAGCTTTGCGCCGAGCACTCGCAGATTAATAGCCTCGGCGCGGGACAAGTTTGCACCAGTTAGGTCCGCGTCTTGAAAATCAGCGCCACTTAAATCAGCTTCATCGAATTGCACGTTCCTCACGTTGGAATTGCGCAGCATGACGTTGGTGAGAACTGCGTCGCTGAGAACTGCCGATTCCAGATTTGCGCCGTCCATGCGCGTAAAATCGAGCCTTGCGCCGATGAGCGATTGCGATGAAAGATCGATCGCCCCGAACGTATTGTTCGTCAGAATGATTCCACCGAGTTGCCGGTCTTTGTAGCTCTTCGTGGAATACAACTGTTCCTTTGTGAAACCGGTGTTCGTAACATTTCTGAAATAAGCACCAGCGACAATTGCATCGGTGAAATCAGCGCCGGTGAGTACGGCGCTGTCGAAGGCCACAGCGGTCAACACCGATCCATTGAATCGCGCATTGTCGAACCAGGTAATATCCATCGGGGAATTACGAAGATCAAATCCTGCGAGATTTGCGTACCGCAAGTTGCTAGACTCCGAGTTTCGTCCTCGCAGAATCACTCCGGGGCCAGGGGTAAGGGATTCCGTGCCGGGAATAAGTTCGCCTGTATCCCAACGAAAGATGTCGGCATTCGCAAGTGAAGTCGAGAGGAAGATCGCAAACCAGGCAATCAAGAATCGCATGAATGTCACTTTCGAAGGGACGTTGGCCTTAATGCGGCAGTTGCTAAAATAGCTAGTGCGTTAGTGACCGGCCACACCTGGTCTGCCGGTCCGCCGCCCTGGCTCCCGGGGCCGCACTCCGCTTCTCGGAGTTACCAGCATGAGATTCCTCCTGCGCAGATACTCCGATGGAATTCACGCTTTGGCCGATCACCAAGCCTCAGTCGCATCCGGGTTACCTCCGCCAGAATGTCCACGGTGTAAGGCGGCGCTGCTTGCTGAAGCGCCGGATCGTACAGCGAGGGTGAGTCCCGGGTCGTGAAGTGTCGCGTTGTCCTCGCAATCGACAAGTAGTCGGCCGAAAGGGTCGGCGAGGGCGGATCGTGATCGAGGCACC
>CAZGMU010000496.1:0-3362 GCA_964526975.1 uncultured Planctomycetaceae bacterium | reverse complement strand
GGGATGGTAGGGGTGCCAGAGCTTTTCGAAATTCCAGGGGCCGGCCTTGCCGAGCGGGTTGTGCTGATAGCCCACGCGCCAACCGCTGTCGCCGCCTTCGACCACCTGGACGAAGCGGGCCTGGTTAATGTCCTCGGTGGCGATGCACTTTAGCTCTGCATCGGGCACATTGGAGAGGTCGTACACGCCATCCTCCGAGGGATGGAAGATCAGCAGGATCGCGCTCTGCTGACGGCGGAATAATTCGCGGACCATGCTCTCTGGCGTGGCTTCGAGCAGCGTTGGCGAGATAGGGCCGCTGGGAAGCGGCTTGGCGCCGGGAATAACAAGTCGATGGCCGCAGTGGATGCACTTGCCTTGCTTGCCGGCTAGCTCATCGGGCACTTGTAGCGTCGCTTTGCAACCGGGGCAATCAATCTGCATAAAAGTGAAGTACCGGGATCGGCTGGCACGAGCTACGAATGGAAGAGAAGGACAACGGAGTTTGGCGTGCGCGCAGAGGAATATGCCGCCTACACCTCAGTTTACACACGCCGCAAGTTTGGGGAAACCGGGCGGGGGTGGCTTCGGGGCCGAGTTTAGTGAATTGCTTTTTATCGAGAGCGCTTGAGCTTATTGGTGGTGGACGGCGTTGCCGCCGACGCTAAGGGGGTTCCACGTCGTTCACTGCACTAACACGCAGCCGACTGGCAGGTGATCGGAATAACCGGTCGGGTGGAAATTGTTCCTGGTGTAGCTCTGATTGGGGCGATCGATCTGCCCCTCGCCGCGAGGATGGAAAATCAGCTCAGGATACTCGATGCGCTGGGAGCTGCCCTTTTTCCAGTGATAGCCTGTTGGGTCCAATAGACCAGTCGAAATGATGATGTGGTCGAGTAGATCCCATTTGTTATTGTAAACGAACGTGCCTTTGCCACCATCGCTGATGTGGGCCGTGGTATCCAATAGCGAGTCGGCCGGCAGTCCCTCGTCGCTTTTGGCGGCACGTAAGCGGTCGCGGAGGGCCGTGTCTTCGGAGTGGTCGTTAAAGTCGCCGAGCATGATAATGTCGGCCTTCTTGTCGGCGGCGAGGATCTGGTCGACGCGCTTCCGCAACACGTCGGCCGCTTTCTCGCGGTACGATTCTTCGTGATATCGTGATGGCCAGTGGTTTACGAAAACATAGAGATCGTTGCCGTTGCGCTTGAGTTTGGCTTCGACGATGTCGCGGGTGTTGTCGGCATCGACATGATGGAACTGGGGCGAATCGCTGGTGAAAACGGCCGAATCGTAAACAATGGCGCAATCGATGCCGCGCTCGCTCGGCGAGTCTTTGTGGATGATTTCGTACTTGCGGCCGAGCGGCTTGAGCTTTTCGACGAGCATCTCGATGACATCGCGATTTTCGACTTCGCAAATGCCCAGAACATCTGGCCCTTTGCCGTCGTTCATTTTGCTGATGGTCTTAGCCAGGTTCTTGAGCTTGAATTCCAGCCGCTCCTTGGTCCAATGTTTGGCCGACTCGGGGGTGAAATCTTCGTCGCCTTTCACGGAAGGATCGTCCTTGGTGTCGAACAGGTTTTCGACATTCCAACTGGCGATGAAAAGTTCTTCGCCTGCGGCGGGAGGATGGACGGATACAAGGTAGAAGGCGGACAGCAACAAGGCGAGCGGCAGGCGATTCATCGATTCACTCCGAAGTCAGGCGCGGGATCCCTGCTTTTGATCATACCCTGGTTATTACCATTGATGCTACGTATCGGTAGCTTAAGATGATCAAATTGGATTGGGGGCTCGTACTTATGCGGGCCGACTTTTTACGTGATCTTGTACTGTACGGTGAGCAGGTATGGCGGACGTCCGCGCAAACGACAACGGCAATACGATCGTGCATTTGCGCGATATTTCGAGCACGCAATGGAAATCGGGGATCGCCGCCTGGTTGGGGTGGTTTTTCGACGGCCTCGATCTGCATCTCTACTCCATGGTGGCTATCCCGTTCGTGGCGTATCTGATGCAGGCCGATCCGCGCAGCGATGCGGTGCGCGATAAGAGCTCCTGGATTCAAGCGGCGTTCTTGGTCGGTTGGGCACTTGGGGGCGGGTTCTTTGGGCGCATTGGCGATCGGGTTGGCCGCAGTCGAGCCTTGGTGCTTACGATCCTTGCCTACGCAGCGTTCACCGGGTTGTCGTACTTCGCGACAAGCTGGTGGCACTTGATGGTGTTTCGATTCCTTGCCGCTCTAGGAATTGGGGGCGAATGGGCGGTGGGCGCTTCGCTACTTTCAGAAACATGGCCGGGCAAGTGGCGGCATTGGCTGGCGGCGGTATTGCAAAGTGGTGTGAACCTTGGCGTCCTGCTCGCGACGTTTGCCGGGTACTTGATTTTGACATTGGCGAAGCTGCCGGATCGAACGGTGTTCTTGGTCGGAGTGCTCCCGGCGCTCATTGTGCTGTGGATTCGGCGGGCCGTGCCGGAGCCGGACGAATGGCATGAGGCGAAGCACCGCGCGGCGGCCGATCAGCCGACATTTGCTTCGCTGTTCCAAGGATCGGTGCGGTATATCACGATTGTGTGCGTTCTCGTTTGCGCGACGTCGCTTACGGCGCATTGGGCGTTCATGTTCTGGTTTCAGCAGCAGTTGCGGAACTTGCCTGACGTAGCCTCGTGGACCGATGGCGAGCGGAGCCAGTTGGTCGCGACGGGGCTGGCGCTGGTGATGGTGTCGTCGATCGTCGGCAATTTCGTGGCGGCGGCGATCGCCGGCAAAGTGGGCTATCGCGCGGCGGTGGTGGCGATGTGTCTGGCTTACTTCCTGACGATGTTTTTCGCCTACCGTGTGCCACGCGAGCATGGAAACCTGCTGGGCTGGTTGCTACTGATCGGAATCTGCCAAGGGCTATTCGCGCTCTTCACGATGTACCTGCCGCCGCTATTTCCGACGTTATTAAGGACTACCGGAGCAGGCTTTTCCTACAACATCGGTCGCCTCGCCGCAGCAGCTGGTACGGTGTACTTCGGCACCTTCAGCAAAGCGGGAGACTACCGGCTGGCGCTACTCTATTCCAGCTTTTTGTTTATTCCAGCGGCGGTGTTCGCGCTGATGTTGCCGGAGTTGCCGCGTGTGCGCGGGACGGTAGAGCCAATGGAATAAACAGAGGAAAGCGAGCGGCGGGGTTGATCTCCGTCCCGGATGAGCCGGTGGCTCGCCTTTGCCTGCCGTTATCCCAAGCCACTATGATTTAAGCAGCTTTCTTAGTACCGTCTGCAAAATGCCGCCGTTGCGGTAGTAATCGAGCTCGACTGGCGTATCGATGCGGACCGTGGCTTCGAGCTCTTTGCGTTCGCCGTTGGGGCTCGTGGCTACGATCTTCATTTTTTGG
>CAZGMU010000495.1:0-3414 GCA_964526975.1 uncultured Planctomycetaceae bacterium | reverse complement strand
CGCTTTGGGAAGGGCGTGGTTTTCCTAACCGCACAACTCCACGCCCTTCGAAGACTCAGGGCGTGCCACCCAGTCGTTCAAATTTCCGGACAGCCCCAATTATTCAAATCAGAGTTAGCTCGTATTTGCGTGTATCTGTGTCCATCTGCGAACTCTTAATGTTTTCTCTGTGCTCTCTGTGTCTCCGTGGTGAATCTTCGGCCTTTCCCAAGGTGATATCATGAGACGACGTGTAGTAGTGACCGGCATGGGTTGTGTGACTCCGCTTGGCACGAGCGTTCCCGCGTTGTGGGCCAACTTGCAGGAGGGCAAGTCGGGCGTTGACTACACGACGCTGTTCGACGCCAGCAACTTCCCCACGCGGATCAGCGCCGAGGTTCGCAATTGGACCGTTGCCAACGATGGCGAGGATGAAAAAGTCTGGGAGAAGCGTGGTCGCCATACGAAGTTCGCGATCGGCGCTGCGCGCCAGGCCGTGAACGACTCGGACGTGTTGGGCAAAGTCGATCCCGATCGCTTCGGCGTTTATCTCGGTGCGGGGGAAGGTCAGCAAGACTTCTACAATTTTAGTCACATGATGGTCGCCGCGCTCAAAAATGGCGAACTCGATCTGGCAGCGTTCATTCAAGAAGGCCTGCGGCGGCTCGACCCGCAACTCGAGTTGGAACAAGAACCCAACATGCCGGTGGCGTACGTTGCCACGCATTTCGGCGCCGAGGGGCCGAACTTCAACTGCCTTACCGCTTGCGCCGCGAGTAGCCAGGCGATTGGCGAGGCGACCGAGATCATCCGTCGCGGCGAAGCCGATGTGATGATCTCCGGCGGCGCCCACAGTATGATCCATCCCTTCGGCGTCACCGGCTTCAACCTGCTTACGGCTCTCTCGGAGAACAACGCCGAGCCGAAAAAGGCGTCTCGCCCCTTCGATCTCAACCGCGACGGCTTCATCCTGGGCGAAGGAGCCGCCGTCGTCGTTCTCGAAGATTACGAACATGCCAAGAAGCGCGGCGCACCGATCTACGGCGAAATCCTGGGCTACGGCACGACGGCCGACGCATTCCGCATCACCGATACGCATCCAGAAGGTCGTGGCGCGATCACCTGCATGAAGATGGCCCTCCGCGACGCTCAGAAGAACCCAGGTGACATCGACTACATCAACGCCCACGGCACGAGCACGCAGGTGAACGATAAAGTTGAAACGCTTGCCATCAAGGAAGCGTTCGGTCCCGAACTGGCCTACAAAGTGCCCGTCTCCAGCACCAAGAGTATGACCGGCCACCTGATCGCCGCCGCCGGCGCCACTGAGTTGATCATCGGCCTGCTGGCGATTCGCGACAGCATCGTCCCACCGACGATCAATTACGAAACGCCTGATCCGAATTGTGATCTCGATTACGTTCCGAATGCGGCGCGGGACAAGAAGGTCAAAACGATTCTGTCGAATAGCTTCGGCTTTGGCGGGCAAAACATTGCGCTGATTGCCGGGGCAGTTTAAGCAATGATTCTACGGGACCAAAAGAACTGCATCGATATTACATGTCTCGAACAGGTGCCCGCCAACTTGCCCACTCAGGGTGATACCCATTTCTCAATCCAGATTCACGCCGAGGGTTTTGTGAGTAGGGGGACGGCATGGGTCGACTATCCAGCTTTGCAGCGATTCGCCCGGGAACTCGCCGAATTAGATGCTAGGCGAAGTGGACATGCCGAAATGGAAAGCATGTCACCTGGCAAGTTTCGGCTCACTATCAAAACCACCGACGGTTGGGGACATGTCGCAGCTTGCGGTCGCTTGGAGAATGGCAAGCAGGCAATGGATTTTGAATTCGAGTTTCAAAACGATTGCTTGCCCCAACTTGTATCCGATTTCAACGAATTTGCGCGTCCGGCCAAATAGTAAGCCTCTTTGAAGGCCACTTACTTCTCAACAAAACGGCTGACTAAGTGCGTCCAACCGATTTGTTAACCATCCACCGGATGCCGCCACTTGAGCCCGGGCCAGCGCCCCATTCCTCGATCATCGGTCACTAGTTCAGCGCCGATTTCGATGGCCATCGCCGCCAGGTAGGCATCGGTCATCATAGGCCCGCGGGCATGTCCGCGCGCGCACAGATCGAGAAAAATCGGCCAATGATTTGGCCCCGGTACGATCGTCAAGCATTGCGATGCGTCGTGCAACTGCTCGGCAAAAGTGCGAGCGTCGTTAAATTCACTGGGGCGGTTAAAGATTTTCGCATGAGTGACGATGCGGAAAAAGCTGCTGAACACAACGGCGGGAATCGCAAACGGCTGGTCGCCATCTGCTAACGAGGCAACGAATTCGGCGAACTCCTTATGGCGTGGGGCGTCTCGACGAAACGCATTGACAAGCACGTTAACGTCTAAAAAGTCCATCGTACTCGTCCATGAGATCCTGAAGAGCCGCATTGTTTGACAAATCGACCCCTGGTTGCAGTCCCCCGCTACCAGAAGTGTGCAGCTTGATCGGTTTGGACTTTTTTCTGCCTGCCCGTTGAGCGAGCGCCATTCGCAGCGAGTCCTCAATGACTTGAGTGAGCGTTCGGTCGGTGTCGATTGCCAACTTCTTGGCCTGTGTTAAGAGTGTCTCATCTAACCGCACGGTGGTTCGCATACATCAAAACATACCACCTATACATAAATATGTCAAGCTTTATCCAGTTCATTGCCGTAGCAAGTGCGCCACGACTTTTGTCCCGTGCTCAAACAAAACCAGCCGCCCTGGCACGTCCGTGCGCCGATGGCGGCTGATGAGCGTGAATCCTTTCACGCGATTAGATTGTAGTTTTCAACTGGCCGGAGACCGGGGCCGGGCCGGGGTCGAGGACGACCCGGCTCGCTTTGCTGCTCGGGCTCACTTGTACTCCTCGCTCCTCGTCCCTCGATGCTCGCCTCTCAGTAAGGCCCGATCGAGGGCGGGTTGCCGAGGAGATAGTCGCGTGGGCCACGCAGTGTGTAGTACGGGTAGGCCGTTTGGGCGACTGGTGGTCCCGGGGCGAAGTTGTAGTTATGGTCGCCGCTGGGGCCGCAGCCGCAGAATGGGCAGCAACTACAACCAACGCCTGGACCGCCACAGCAGTACCCACGGCCACAGTGTTGGCACACCGCATTGGGCTGGCCGTTGCAGCCATCGTTTTGGCAGTAGCATTCGCGAGTATTGCGGTAACCCATCGGATGACGGTGGCCGTTGCAGCCCCAGTTGGCCGAGTCGCAAGCCTGGCAATCATACGGGCCCGTCGGATACTGCGGACCACATTCCGAACCGTGGTATCGATCGAAGACACCGCAGTTGCCGCCCGGGCAACTGGCCTCGCAGTTGCCGCGGCTACCGCAAGTGCTGCAACCTTCGTTGCAGGGCCGCGGGGCGCACCTCATCGTGGTCACGTGAGACGG
>CAZGMU010000494.1:0-3417 GCA_964526975.1 uncultured Planctomycetaceae bacterium | reverse complement strand
CCTCGCCTGGCAATTCACCAAGCCGTACGTGACGGCCCCGATTATCGGCGCGACGAAAACACACCACATCGAAGACGCAGTCGCCGCCACCGAACTTGCCCTGACACCCGAGGAAGTCGCCCGCCTCGAAGCCCCATATCAGCCCCATCCGGTGCTAGGGATACAAGTCAGGCCCACTCCCTAAGAGCGTTTACGTAGGCGCTTTCTAGTGGTGCGTCAGCGGCGACAAGCCCACCATTTACCACGCGTAGTCTTGTAACTTTCTACGACATTCCCTGTAATTATGTATGCAGTCCACAAGTACATAAGTGAGGCCGTTCGGGAATTCAAATGTAGGGTGGCACGCCCTGAGTCTTCGAAGGGCGTGGAACTATACAGTTCGGTGAACCACGCCCTTCCCAAAGCGTCAGGGCGTGCCACCCAGAATTTCCGGACAGCCTCACATAAGTAAATGAAGAGGGATATGCATGGCCGAAACATCCAGCGAAGGCACGCCGCTTCAAAAAATCGTCAATGGAATCACCGGTATTTTGATCGTCCTATGTGGAGTTGAGATGGTGCCGGGTTGGGGCCTGCTCGGTCTCGATTGGCCGCCAGCCGCCTATTGCTTCATTACCGCCATCGCCGGAGCAGCGAGTGGTTGGGTAAGTCGCCCAGGCTATCGGGTACCGGGCCTCATCGCTGGATCGATTGCCGGACCCGGTGCAATTATCGCCATGTACCTGCTGCTCCAAAAAGCAGAACGCGTTCCTATTCCAATTGTTATTCTGGCGATACTTGTCGGTATGCTACCGGCCTACGGCGTCTACAAGATTCTCGAAGTAGTTCAAGACACCATCATGCCACCGCGCTCGAAGATGCCAGGGACATCTCCGACAATATTAGAGAGAAAGAAATGACCGACCTTCCCGGCCGCCAACACTTTTCCGATGCCTATGCCGCGGAGGCCCCGTGGGACATTGGCCGCCCGCAGCGATCGTTCATCGCAGTGACGGACGAAGTCCGCAGCCCCGTGCTCGATTCGGGCTGCGGCACGGGCGACAGCGCGCTCTACTTCGCCGAGCGTGGTCATCAAGTCGTGGCGTTCGACTTCCTGGAAGAACCGATTCGCCGTGCCCGCGCCAAGGCGGCCGAGCGTGGCCTCGCGGTGGACTTCCGTGTCGCCGATGCGCTCGCCCTCGCGCAGAGTGACGAGCGATTCAACACGGTCCTCGACTCTGGCCTGTTTCACGTCTTCTCCGACGACGACCGCCGCCGCTACGTCGCTGGCCTCGCCCACGTTCTCAATCCCGGCGGCAAGCTGTTCCTACAATGTTTCAGCGACGCCGAGCCCGCCGGCCAAGGGCCACGTCGGATCACGCTCGAAGAGCTGCATGCCGCCTTTGCAGATGACTGGACGATCGAATCGATCCAGCCGGTTCAATTTGAGCTCAACCCGAAGTTCACCGGGGCCACATTCTCTCCCGGCGGGCCGAAGTCGTGGTTTGCATCGATACGCCGCTACTAAAGTTACTTGCGAATAAATGATCGCCAACATAGCCGGACCACCACAGGGCCCGGGCCTTGAGTAAACACTATCATGAGCAACAATCCCAATTCACCCCACACTTCCTCCGGACGAATCATCTTCTATGTCATCGTCGGTTGCATTGTTTTCTTCGCGATTAAGGGCTTTCAGGGTCGCGGCAATCGTTTCGTCGGCACCGTTCCACAAGAATTTCCCGCCGAAGGCTCGTGGCTCGGCGTGAATCAGCCCCTGCGATTGGCCGATCTCCACGGCAAGGTCGTGTTGCTGCAGTTCAGCTTCATCGATTGTCCCTACTGCCGTGAGATGGATCCTCACATGCATCGCTGGCATGACCAGTTTGGCCCCGAGGGTTTGGTGATCGTCGAAGTCGACGATGGCAGTGCCGACTCGCTTGAAGGCGTACGCAACTGGGCGGCCAGCGCTGGGATAACGTATCCCGTGTATTACGACACCGGCGGCCGAATGATCGCCAGCTACGGCATCCATTCTTTCCCGACGCTGCTCCTAATCGGCCGCGATGGAAAGGTCGCTTGGGAAGGTTATGGCTGGAGCGGCGAGGCGGGAATCGCCAAACTGGAAAACGAAATTCGCAATGCGTTGAAAAAGTGAAACGGCCGCGAAAATCTACGCGCACGCATTGCAAATGCCAATTGGAGCAAAACAATCACCACTTAGCGGCGGCGTTTACGCCGCGCAGCACCGCTCACATCCCCGCCGCGTGCTTGCTCAAAATGCAAATCACCTCCCGCACCGTCGGCGGTACCCGCTGCACATGCGAATGATTCGCATCAACGACCAGCTCGCTCTGACCGCCGACAAGTCGTGCGCTCGAGACTGCCACCACGCCGTCCGAGCGCCCCTGCGTGAGCGTCCAGCGATCGTCGCCCAGGATCGTGTGGAGTGCGACTCCCTGCCGAAACGGCAAGCGTTCCGTTGTCTGCAGAATTTCGCTGTTCGGCTCGAGTAGGTCGACGCTATTCGGTATTTTGCGACGCATTTCATGGCGAAACAGGCCTGGGTTATCATACACGAGCTGCGCGTGCCGCTCGACCCGTTCCGGCGGCTCTTGAACCAAGGCCGAACTGATCCGCCCCACGCACCGTGTTGCTTCGCTCGAGCCACGATGAGGCGTGGCGATGAACACCACACGCGTGACATCGGGCGATGGTTCGAAGAAAAACGCCGCCGCTAGGACACCACGTGTCGCCTGGTCCGCCACCAGTGTGTTGAATGGCCGCGTGGCCGCCGCATCCCAAATCATGTTGCCGCTATACGTCACCTGCATCTTGGCCAACAGCCCGCCCATGCTGTGCCCGATGACCACCATCCGCGACAGGTTCGGATTGCACCGCCCGGGATCGTACGTTTGCCGCAGCGCGACCAGTTGTTCGCGCAGGCGCGCGGCGCTTCCCAGGAACGGATTGCCTGTGTCGTAGCGGAAGAACCAGAACTGAAAGCGGCTGAATAGCGCTGGCTGTGCGCGCAGATCGTTTTCTAGTTGCGCCCAGGTGAGCGGGTCCGATGCCAATCCATGCACGAACACCACCGGTATCTTCTCGGGCTGAAACGGCTCGCGCATGTGCAGACCGTCGTGTCCATCGCCCTGATTAGGCCGCAGGAAGTCGTCCAGCCAGCCGTCCGTTTCCTCCGAGGCCGCGTAGGCGATCGGCGCGGTGAGATCTCGCGCGAGCGACGCGCCGCCGATCGTGGCTGCTGCTCGTAGCGGGTCGTACAGTTGCAATGAAAAACAACTGCCCGCCGTTGCAGGGGCTAGAACCGCCGTCGCGGCAAACGACTGCGACCTATTCGTAAACGCGTGTCGCGGCGGATTCGTCGACAGCACGACATAGGGTGCTCCCACGCCGCACGACGCGTAGCGATTGGCGAGC
>CAZGMU010000493.1:0-3418 GCA_964526975.1 uncultured Planctomycetaceae bacterium | reverse complement strand
CTATCCTCCTTCGCTTTCTTCTCCGTGCCCTCTGTGTCTCCGTGGTTATTCTGAATATGGGGAAGTTATTCTTGAGGCGTTCCTAAGATGTTGGAGGGGACTTGAGTGTTTGCGGGAATGAACCTCGCTTACGAGTTGGTTGTCATGGGTTACGTGAATCATGGTATTGAAAGAGCAGCTTACGGCTGCTCGTTTCCCGGGCTTTTTTGAGAAATCGAATGTCAAGTGAATCGAACGTGACGACAGCGACAGACGCACGCACGACGGTCGAGCAATCGACCGTGATCGCCATTCTAGCGGCGCTCAGCTTGTCGCACTTACTAAACGATGTGATGCAATCGCTGTTGCCGGCCGTGTATCCGCTGTTCAAGGAAAAGTACGCGCTGAGCTTTTTTCAGATTGGAATGATTACGTTCGCGTTTCAAGTGACGGCCTCGCTGTTGCAACCGCTGGTGGGGCTCTATACCGATCGCCGGCCTTGGCCCTATACCCTGCTCTTCGGCACGCTGTTCACGCTGCTTGGTCTGCTAGGTCTGGCGATGGCGGGCAGCTTTGTGACGATCTTGCTCGCCGCGGCCTTGGTTGGAGTCGGCTCTTCGGTGTTTCACCCGGAGGCTTCGCGCGTTGCCCGCCTGGCGTCGGGAGGACGTTATGGTTTCGCACAATCGCTGTTTCAAGTCGGCGGCAATACGGGGACGGCCATCGGTCCACTGTTGGCCGCGTTCATCGTGATGCCGCGCGGGCAAGCGAGCATCGGCTGGTTTTCCGTGGGCGCGATCGTCGCCTCGGGACTGCTGGCGTTTGTGGGACGTTGGTATCATCGCCATCTGACTTTTCGTCGAGCGAATCCGCAGCCGAATCGGCATGTGGTGGCATCGCCGCTTTCTCCTGGCCGAGTGAAGGCTTCGATTACGATCTTACTGGCGCTGGTGTTTTCGAAGTATATCTATCTCGCCAGTTTGACGAGCTATTACACATTTTATTTGATCCACCACTTCGGAGTGTCGGTCAGGGATGCGCAGTTGTATCTGTTTATATTCTTGGGGGCTGTGGCTGCCGGAACTCTTGGCGGCGGGCCAGTGGGCGACAAGCTCGGGTTCAAAACCGTGATTTGGGCATCGATCCTTGGCGTGTTGCCGTTCACGCTGATCTTGCCGCATGTGAATTTGTTTTGGACGGCCGTGCTGACGGTGCCGATCGGGTTGATTCTTGCCTCGGCGTTTTCGGCAATCATCGTCTACGCGCAGGAGTTGCTGCCGAGCCGTGTTGGGTTAGTGGCCGGGATGTTTTTCGGCTTCGCGTTTGGCATGGCGGGCATTGGAGCGGCGGTGCTGGGATGGCTGGCAGATCATTATGGAATCGAAGCGGTTTACCAGGTGTGCGCGTTTCTGCCGTTGATGGGGTTGCTCACGTATTTTTTGCCGAATTTGGAGCACAGTGGCGCGCGAAAGAATCCTGAGGCGCATCTGGCGTCTCCGGAGTTGGATGCATAAGCATAAGAGAGAGGTAGTCGGATATTGAATGGGAGCGCGGCGTGAACGCCGCCACTAAATCGCTGTCTGCTTAGCTTGAATTGCGGCGTGCTAGTCGTTCGAGCTAGGGGGAGTCGGACTTTTCTTGCAACGATTCGTAGATGGGGCGGTTGGCGAAGAGCGTGGGAACGAGCATGGCCGTGAAGCAGGCGGCGAGCATGGGGAGGAGCATCGTGAAGCTGGCGGTCATCTCGATGATGAGGGCGATGCCGGTGATCGGCGCGCGGACAACGGCCGTGAAGAAGGCGGTCATTCCGACTACGGCGAATGCTTCGGCGGGCATAGTGAAATCGGCAAAGAGATGGTGGCAGCCGACGCCGAACAACAGGCCGAACTGGGCGCCGACCGCGAGCATCGGTGCGAACAGGCCGCCGGGAGTGCGGGCGGCATAGGAGAGGGGCCCAAGTGCGAAGCGGATGGTGAGAATGGCAACGAGTAGTTGCGGGGAAAAGATGCTGGCAAGAGTGCGTTGAGTGAGCAGTTCGCCGCCGCCAACCACTCTAGGGGCAAAACAAGCTAAGAGCCCAACCGCAGCGCCGACCATGCCAGCCTTCAGTTCCACGGGCCAGCGGTGGAGGCGGTCGAACCCGCGAATGGCGGCGAGGAGCGATTGGTTGTAGAGGATGCCGAGCAGGCCCGCAAAGATTCCGAAGGCAAAGAAGAGGATTCGTGCCTTCGTATCGGGATAAGGTAGCACGGCGATTTGAAATTCGGGATTGTTGCCAAGCATGAGCCGAGCGACGGCCATGGCGGTGGCCGAGGCGCCGAGGGCCGCGATGGCGATGCGGGTTTCGAAGCGGCGAACCAACTCTTCGAGGACGAAGATTGCGCCGGCGATGGGGGCGTTAAAGGCGGTAGCTAGCCCCGCACCCGCTCCAGCGGCCATGAGCACGCGGCAATCGTGCCAATCGCGACGGAAGAATTTGCCACACCAGTGCGCTAAAGTCGCGCCGATCTGCACGCTCGGACCTTCGCGACCGAGAGCGAGACCCGCGCCGATCGCGAGCACGCCGCCGATAAACTTGACGGGAATGAGCAGAAGAGAAGCGGGCGGTAGTTTTTCATTAAGGACTGCTTCCACGTGCGGAATGCCACTGCCGGCGGCATGAGGCGAAAAGCGGCGGACGAGCCAAGCGGCGCTGGCGGCCGCCGCGGCGCAAGCGGCGATGACAATCGAGTATCCAATCAGGCCCAGATCGGCTGCCCAGACAACAAGCGCGTCACGGACATGGTCAGCACGATCAAGGCAAAGGCGAAAGAGAGCGCCGACGAAGCCGGTAGCCGCGCCGGCGACGAGTGAAACGAGGCCGAGGATGAGGATGCCGTCGCGTTCGTTTTCGGGCGTTTCGGTATTCATTTTTTAACAAAAGGAGCCCGCGGATCACGCAGATAGCCTCAAGAGCATGCTATTCTTCCCGAGCTTTGAACAATAGCCACGAAAAACGCGAAAATGCACGAAAATTTTTGGTGGCTTTTTGTGTTTTTCGTAGCTGCTTCAATTGGTTGCACGCATATGGTTGCATTTTAGTCAGCTCTCGCAGAGGCGCAGAAGGCGCGGAGGAGGCTGGCAAATGTAGCTGGATTCGCAAGAATTCGGATGTCCTTGTATCGGGCCGAGTTCTTGCAAATTCAGCCACAAAAATGCGAAGGTTGAAGCTGGTTCTTATATTCCAAAATTGCTTTCCCTCCGCGCCCTCTCTGCGCCTCTGCGGAAGACTTCTTCCGATTCCCGGCTGCTGGCACCGGCCTGGCAAACTTTACCGATTGGGCTCTCCTTGCGAATCAGATAGTTGTTGTTCGATGGAGGGGTCGCAACACTGCCTGCAGGTGAAACCTGCCGTCCTTTTGTAGTGATTCTGCGGACGAGGGCTGTCTGTGCCGTCGAT
>CAZGMU010000492.1:0-3423 GCA_964526975.1 uncultured Planctomycetaceae bacterium | reverse complement strand
CGCATCCCAACCGCTGCCGGCGGCTCCTAATAATATTAACAGCCCGAATATCTACACGTCCGCAATTGGCCGTCCGGATTTCAACAACACGAAGTACACTGACGACGCGGCGTTCCTGAACAGCTTGAGGCCCAATCAGGAACGGGCGCGGCGAATTGAACTGCACCCCAACAAGGATCCCAAATATCAGCAAGTGATTGTTGGGTCGAACGGCGGCGATCCTAAAGATCAAATCCAGATGGGTAATACGTACGATCCGTTTGCCACAGAGATCGGGCGCGACAACGAACTCATTCGCAACGACAGCAACAATACGATCGACAATATCACGATGCCGCTTCCTCTGACCGACCCAAATAAAGGGGAGGCCAAGTACTATCAGCCCGCTGTGGCGATTCCTGTCGAGGGAATGAGCGTTAGCGAACCGCCGTGGGGTTGGGGACCACGCGAAGAACAAGCGGCAAGCCAGGAGTACGATATCGCGGTCCGGGAGAAAGCCAAGCCCGAGCACGCCACGTGGACTACGTCTCCCACTCGGAATGTCTACGAATTCGACCCGACTGCTGCCAACGGCGAGGGTGGTTATAGAATCAACGCGGGCGACGTCGCCTACGACAAGCCATTCGATGTCGCGCCCGAATTGATCCGAACCGGCACCACGGCCAACTACCGCACGACCCATCTGCAACGCTTGGCCAATCCACAGTTGCCGTGGAACCCGTTGCCTGGCCAGTACAAGGACGCGGCCGGAACCGACCTCTATCGGCCAAATCTTCCGGTAAATCCGTATCGCACGATCGACTCGTCGAGCGTGAATCTGACTGCCTTCAATGGCACGAGCAGCGAAGAACACAATATTGGTGACGTTGCCGATCAGGCCGCTGCCGAAGGCAAGCTACGCCCCTGGGAGCGCGGCGGCGGTGGTGCCGGCGGTGGACCGAGCGAATTGCTGACCTACGTCAGCGGATTACGCGGAGATGATGGCGATGCCCAGAACACGACCCGTTCGGCCAAGCAAGTTTGGTCATTCCGATCGACGGAGCGCGGATTCTGGTCACGCCTCAATACCGCAGGTACTGTCAACGCTCCCACTACTGGTGTTCCGACCAACCCAGGAGTGGCGCCGCCTCAACGGGTACTGTGGGCACAGGAGCCGGCGTTAGTGGACTTGCGAAAGCCGCGCATGCCACAGGTTCCGGGCAGTCCACCGCCGGTTGCAGAGTTGCTTGACCTGATCAACGGCCGCCAAATGACAATGCGAATGGACGAAGTTCCCCAAGGCCAACCAGATCCGCCGAAGAACACAGAATTTGGCCCCAAAACAGATAACCTGTTTGATAGCCAAAAGATCATGACGAACCACTGCGACGCAGTTCTGAAACATTCGCTGGGGTATGGCAACGAAAGTTTTGGTTTGCTGTACGACCGCAGGGGGTCAAAACTGCCGAACAAGCCTTCCAGCTCGCTAACAAGTTCGGCTTATCCGGTCTCCACTGCGATCGGTTCGCCAGCGCCTAGCCGCTTCGTTTTCTCTTACGATATTGATGCCACTCGGCCTGACAGGATGTCTACGTCTCCGCCCCCTGAGACGGTCAATTCAACTTACCCTTGGCTGCCATGGGAAAACCGACCCTATGTGAGCGCCGGAGAACTACTTAGCGTGCCGGCCGCGTCCCAGACGCGAATGCTGCAGGGGTTCTCAACTATTGATCCAAACGTTCTGAAGCATCCGAATCCTTACGGGTTGTCCGATCTGGGAGCTGCGAACGCGGTGCGGCTAGTCACCATGCAAGCACCATTTGGCACTTTCGCCAACTTCTTTGCCATCTCAAATGCACCCGCCGATTACCGCGTTCCAACCACTGGCGCAATCGTCGAGTCAAATGGAAGTATCCAACCATACGGAGCGCCAAACTTCAGCCGTGTACTGGAATACGTGCAAGTGCCGTCCCGATTTGTTGGTGCGGACACGCTGCTAAATGCGGAAACGTTCAACGACGTGCCGTCGAATGTGCTGGCTACCGAACCTTTCGGTGCAGACATCGTTAACTCGGAGGATCCGCGACTCCTCTTTCAGCCTCCGTTCAACAAGGTTTCGCGCGAGCGCGATCCAGGCAAGGTCAACCTCAACACAGTAACCGGTCGACGCACCGGACCAGCCCAAATCTGGTCCGAAGTTTTCGACGGCATCATGCATCGCCACCACGACGGAAACCTGACATCAGGCCAACTCGGCCAGTTCGGCCCGGCGTGGCGGGATGTGGTTCTCAGTCGTCGCGGTTATGCCCAGTTCAACGCCGATACAACCTTGATTGACAAGCCTAGCGTTAGTACTCCGCCAGACACATTTGAATTTGGGCTCAATCGTAACTTCCCCACGGTGTTTGCCAACCCATTCCGGTCACCAGATGCGGGTGACCTGGTACCACTCGTGCAAATGTTGCAATACGGGGCTGATGCGTCGATGGAGCGTGTGCATCCGCGCAACCGCGGTGTGCTTTTCGACCAGAACAATCAGGCGATCGATTACGATTCTAAATTTGGCGATCCGAATGCACCTCTATTTGGCGATGCACGCGATGCAGGCTTTAGTAACGACGGTGTCTCGATCCGAGCCGCAGGTGGCTTTGGTACGATCCCTGAAATTGAACTGCCAAGAATGCCGCTCAAGCAGCCGCCGCCCCCCGCGCTTCCAGTGCCAGGGCAGGTTTTGTACCATCGCGACAGCGTACCGCTGTTCGCCGAATCTCGTGACCAAGCCTTCGCCGATACCAACCGCAACTCCGCCATGATGTACCAACCCATGTCGCGGCTCGGCAACCTCGTGACCAACCGTTCCGGCGTCTACGCCATCTGGATCACCGTCGGGTACTTCGAAGTTGAGAAAGCGCCGGATTGGAATGATCCGGATACGACAAAGCAAGCCAATATACGAGCTCACTTCGGCGGCAACATCGACCTCTACAACCGCGCCTACCCAGACGGCTACATGCTCGGCAAAGAGCTCGGCAGCGAGACGGGCGACGTGCGGCGGCCGCGCGGGTTCTACATCATCGACCGAACCGAGGCGGTCGGCTTCAAGCCCGGCGAGGATTTAAACGTCGAGAAAACAATCCGCCTGCGACGACGGATTGAGTAAGAAAAAATCTCACGCAAAGGCGCAAAGGCGCAAAGGTAAGAATGAAGGGAACCACCAAGGCACGAAGGGCACGAAGAATTTTGGAAGTGGCTGCAAAAAAGACCTGCTCATTCCTTCTTCTTCGTGATCTTCGTGCCTTCGTGGTAAAAAACTTTTATCCTCTGCGCCTTAGCGCCTCTGCGTGAGCCTCTTTTGAAAAGGTTAACGGCGTAGCGTGCCACCCATACGAGCGAAGATTAGTGCTCCTTCCTCCTGTATTTCTTCTCTGTGTCCTCTGTGTCTCC
>CAZGMU010000491.1:0-3442 GCA_964526975.1 uncultured Planctomycetaceae bacterium | reverse complement strand
TCTCGCCCATCTGCGTGAGATACATCCGCACCGGGTCGTCCGACCACGATTCGCCGTCGCCCCCTTCGAGCAAGCCTTCGGATTCAAGGTCGTTGGGATCGATTTCAGCCGCGTCGCTATCATCCGTCTCGACAAGACTATCAGTCTCCTCGTCGTCATCGAGCGGTTTGTCGTCGATATCTACGGCAACATCGACGACGGCTGATGCTTCATCCTCAAGATCATGATCCAGCAGTGACTCGTACAAGATTTACACTCCTACCAAAAGAAGGCCAATGAGATGAAATAGGAACATGCGACAAGGAACGAACAGCAGCCGATCAACGTCGAAAAGTCGAAACCCGGTGCAGGCGCCTTGGTAGGGTAAAGGGCTCCCTGCAAAAACTCAGACGGTGCGACACCAACCTCGATCAATGGCTACAACAAACCCTAACGCAGACCTCCCCTGAAAAATCAATCCTTAGCCAGGTGATTGACACCTAATTGTATCACTGTCTCGCCGGATGGCACGTCTCGCGCGGCATTTGGTAAAAGATTACAACCGCACAAACATTGACCTTCCACCGACACCTTTACCTGACCGTTAACTCTTATTGTTCAAGCGCTCCCACGCGCATCCCGACTAACTACGCTCGAAGTGTCGCACCAGGTCGCAAGTGTTTCCGAACAGCGAAACTTTGCGACGAAGCGAACCATCGATCTTCGAATTCCATACCGAGGCTTGGCAAGCACTGCTCGCTGATGGCGGACAGGCCACATTGCGTCCGACCCTCCTCGATCCCCTGGGAACTAATCTCCCAACAGAGTGCTGACGCCCCACGCGACATTCATTTCGCGCGGCCTCCCAGCGGCGCCGCGTCCATGGACCCTTGATTTTGCTGCCCAACTTGGGAGGTTTAGTTTCTCAATTCTAAGCAGCCGAAAAACCGAGTCCATAGGCAGAATGCAAAAAATCCGTACGATAGGCATATCCGATAGCATTCGGAACTAGCGTGGAGTAGCCTGAACCGCCAGCAAATTCTCCCCCAGTTGGTTGATATCGCTCCATCCTCTTTACCGTTAATAGTTTACGCAAAACAGACCCATTCCCCCTAATGTGACGACCGCTGTACCTGGGGATGATTCAATGGTTTCCCCATTTCAGAAATAACCACGGAGACACGGAGAATTCGAGTTGGGAATTGGGAGTGTGGAGTGGGGAGTTTTCATTCGCCACTCCCCATTTGCTTCCTCCGTGTCTCCGTGGTAAATCTCATCCGCCGAAGTTGTTTTTGAGTCATTTCTAACCGAATCGAAGCGAACTCTCATGTCCAAGTACCTCGTCGAGTGCCACTGCGGTAAGAAACTGCCGGTCGAATTAGGGCAGGCGGGCGGACAGGTTGCCTGTTCGTGTGGCAACCAGGTTGATGTGCCGCCACTACGAAAATTGCGCCATCTGCCACCGGCCGAGGAAAAGATCGAACGCCCCGCCGCGCCTAGCTGGAACGCACGCAAGGGAGTCATCACGGCGTGTTTGCTATTTGCCGGTGTCCTGGCATTGATCAACGCTTGGAGCTGGTTCACCCAGCCCAAGGTGCCTGTGTTCGATCCAGAAGTTTACCAGCACAACGTCGTCGAACATCGACTGCAGGCAATGACCCCCTCCGACGGCTGGAATTGGTGGGTCAGCTACTACAAGCCACTGGCCGAGCGTGGCTTCTCGAACCTGGAGTTCGCCGACCGCGCGCGCATCGAAGCCACCATCGCCGAGCGCAGCTCGCTCCGCCGGACACTGTGGGTCCTGGCCGCAACCGCCGTGGGCATTGCCGCTGCCGCAGCCGTCTGGCCCAAACCCCCAGCCACTTCGTAAGCCCCACGTAACACGGACTTCAGTCCGTGCGTAAGCGCTTCGCTAACTTCGAATTTAGGAAGATCTCACGCAGAGGCGCTAAAGCGCAGAGTAAAGAATTGAACCACGAAGGCCACAAAGAAGAACGAATGAGCAGGTCTTTCTTGCAACCATTTCCAAAATTCTTTGTGTCCCTCGTGTCTTGGTGGTTCCATTCATTCTTAGTCTTTGCGCCTTAGCGCCTCTGCGTGAGCCTCTTTTCTGGTATAGTTACAGGTCTCCCACGTGAAGGATCTTAAACTAATGGGCAAAAAAATCGGCGTCGTGACCGGAGGCGGCGACTGCCCCGGGTTGAACGCGGTCATTCGTGCTGTTGCCAAGGCCGCGTCACGCCGTGGTTGGGAAACGCTTGGAATCGTTGGAGGCTATGCGGGTTTGCTTTCTCCAACCAATGTCCGCCTCCTCGATCAGGCGGCCTTGGACGGGCTGCTTATCCGCGGCGGCACAATCCTGGGTACGGCTAACCGAGGCTTGTTTACCGCCAAAGTCGGCCATGGAGAATCCCGAGGCCTCCCGACGGATTTGCTCGAAGGGGTCAAGCGCGGCATGGCCGATCTCGGCCTCTCCGCGCTTGTGTCAATCGGCGGCGATGGGTCACTGAGCATCGCCCAACAGTTTCATGAATACGGAATCCCCGTCATCGGCGTTCCCAAGACGATCGATAACGATCTTGAAGGCACGCTTTGGACCTTTGGATTTGATTCCGCCGTGGCTTGCGCCACCGATGCGATCGATCGGCTTCACACAACAGCCGAGAGCCATGGCCGTGTGATGGTGCTTGAGGTCATGGGGCGCTACGCCGGCTGGATTGCTATTCTGGCCGGAGTCGCAGGCGGCGCCGACGTCATCCTGATTCCCGAAGTTCCTTACAGTTACGAAAGCGTCTGCGGCAAAATCCAGGAACGCGAGGCGGCAGGCAAATGCTTCACGATCGTCGTCGTCGCCGAAGGCGCACGGCAAGCGGGCGGCGAATTCGTCACTGCTGCCGATGCACCATCCAATCGCGAGGCGCGGCTCGGCGGCGTTAGTGCCATCGTAGCTCAAGAGATCGAGCGACGTACGGGCAAAGAGACCCGGGCATGCGTTTTGGGACACTTGCAGCGTGGCGGTGGACCAACGCCGTTCGATAGAGCACTATGCTCCGTATTTGGCGCGTATGCCGTGGAACTCGTGGCCGCGGAAGACTATGGCAAGATGGTGGCCTATCTCGGCACGCACGTTACGGGAATACCGATTCAAGCGGCGGTCGGCAAGCTCAAGCTAGTTTCGCCTTCCGGCAGTCTCGCGCAAACGGCACGCGCGTTAGGCATTTGCCTGGGCGATTGAGAACGGTAATGGCATCGGGTCTGCCTTTTGTATCGCCACCATCCGTGGCTTCATACGCATCTCGAGTTGAAAATAACATCGCAAGCAGTTTTCGTATTCGCTCTTTTTGTGTGAGATCAGGATGACCGCAACGTCGGCTTCCTTTCTGATCGATAGGATCAGTAAATACTGGGTACAAAGGTTCTGTCCTCAAGAGATGCGTTATCGTCGTAGGCCTCTTTTTTCGAT
>CAZGMU010000490.1:1056-3453 GCA_964526975.1 uncultured Planctomycetaceae bacterium | reverse complement strand
TTCCCTGCCCCAGGAAGATGGATTAGCGGCAAATGGCTCGTTGCAGAAGCATTAAGCCCGGATTCATGACGAACGAACAGTTGCCGGAGCTCGGCGCCGAGGCTCACTTGTTCTTCGCCTGCCTTTGGATGGTTGCTGATCGCGAAGGTCGGATGGAAGACCGACCCAAGAAGATCAAGGGCGAGTGCATGCCTCACTACGACGTCGACGTCGACAAGCTACTCGACGCGCTTGCATCTGGTGAAGACCCGTTCATTAGGCGATATAGCGTGAGTGGAAAGCGTTATATCCAAATTATTAAATGGAAAGAGAACCAGTCTCCTCATCACACCGAAAAGCCATCGGTAATTCCAGAGTTCTCGTTATCTCACGGTGAAGCCACCGTTACTTCACCACCGGGTGGCTCCGTCCACACTACCAGTAACCAGTTACCAGTAACCAGCAACCAGAGACCAGAGACCAGAGCCGCCAAGTCGGAGTCTGTAAGGCCGCGTCGATTCGAGCCGCCAACGGTTGAGCAAGTTGCTGCCTACTGCGGTGAGCGCAAAAACGACGTCGATCCGCAGAAGTGGGTGGATTTCTACACGAGCAAGGGCTGGAAGATCGGCAAGAACTCGATGACCGATTGGAAGGCTGCGGTTCGCACCTGGGAAGGCAACGGCACCCGAGCAGGACCAGCCAACGACCCTCGTGGCAACCTCGCAGTTCGCAACTCGTTCTTGGAGAAATTCGGCGATGGCTAAACGCAAAACAATCGCAGACGTCGTGACGGTTCTGGCCGAAGTGTTCGGCCGCAAGTGCACCGAGACGACGATCGCGGCCTACGTGATGGCCCTGGACGATCTGAGCGACGAGCAAGTCAACGCCGCTGGCCGAAGCCTGCTGCGATCGACCCGCGAGTTCATGCCGACGCCTGGGCAAGTGCGCGAAGTTGCGACCACGAACGGACGCGGCGCCGAAGCGGCTTGTGATGCGGCTTGGCTAGTGCTCGATCGTGCCGTGCGGTTGTGCGGACCAGACAAGTCGGTGAACTTCCGCGATGGGCTGATCAACGCTGCGGTGCGGCTGCTGGGCGGCTGGCAGCGAGTGTGTGCTTTGGAGGGCGAGAACTTCGATAAGTGGCTCCGCAAAGACTTTAACGACAAGTACACGATGCTGCTGGCACAACCCCCGGCGCCCGATCTCACGGGCTACCTGCCTGGAAACCTGGAACGTGAGAACGCGAAGTGGATCGGCCGCGAATACGGGGCTGGTGGCAACAAGTACCAGTTGCCGGCGCCCGAGCCGATCGGCTGCCCGTATCAGCCACTCGTGCTGTCGGCGCCACCCACGGCGCCCGCTTTGAGCGAACGCCGGGCAGAAGCTCCACGGCTTGGTTTGAAGTTGGCAACGACCCCCTAGGAAAGGCAATAACCTAGATAATTCACCACGATTCGTCCCATTTTGGGAATCTTTGCGACTCGGCGGGCAATATCGTTGACTCACCATGAATTGCGGGTATGATGGGTAGTGAAGGGAGCAATTATGAAAGCGGTTAAATGTAAGGTCGTGACTGTTATGGGCGAGATTCGCCTACACTTTGGCGAAGAATACGTGTCACTAACCGTGGCGCAAGCCAACGAGTTAGCTGTGTTATTGGAGGAGGCCGCGACTGCGGCAGGGATGATGCCGCTGGGTTGCTACGATTCTTGCGTAGGGGTTGTGGCTTGGTGCCCGGAGTGTGACTGTGAGCGAAAACATATCCGCATTTCACAGTTCTGTATTGAATGCTGTGAGTGCGGAGAACTAACGGAGAAGCCCCAATGAAGGCGTTTATCAACATCCCAAAGCGCAGCGGCTCGTCCATTTGCACGCGCAATGGAGCTTTGTTGGTGGCCGTGCGTTCCAACTGCCTTGACTGGACAGCCGAGACGGACAGGCCACTAGAGAGCATCCGCGCCAAGCAGCAACTTCGCGACCGGCTGAATCTCTCTGTCGCCGAACTAAACGACAACCCACACGCCAGCTTTATCGACCATGAATCCCGTGGAGTGTTCGGCGGGTTTGTGGTTTTGGAGAGACGGGGTTTCTGGAGAGTGGAAACTGATTGCCTGTAGCACAATACGGCGGTGGCCGTGACGTGGGAGGGACCGGCATCTCTCGCGGCCGCACAAATTGCGGCAACCGGAAGCACGGCCGCCGCCTTTTTGAGGTTCACAAAATGATGGACTGCGGCAACGACTTTCGCGATACGGTGGCGGCGCTCGTGGCGTCCCTCACCGGTACGGATGACATAGACCGGCAGCAGCGCATTTTTAGTCAGGCCGGAGACAAGCCGAGTGATTACGGAAGGGTCGTGCGTGCAATTTTGGCGCATTTTGTGGCGTGTGCTGAGTTTGGGCGATGGCCAAGCGTGGA
>CAZGMU010000490.1:0-1035 GCA_964526975.1 uncultured Planctomycetaceae bacterium | reverse complement strand
CTATGCCGCCCGACTTTTGGCACGACGAAGGGGAGAGGCGTGGCGTTAGTTTTATTCAGCACGTCCACTGGCTGGTGACTGACAACTAAGCAGGCGACCAAAGAATGAGTGACAACCCCGAAACACTTCAGCAAGCCATCCTGTATTTCAGCGACCCCGACCGCTGCGAAGCGTACATGCGCAAGATTCGCTGGAATGACGGCGTTCCGGTCTGCCCCAACTGCGGAGCTAAGGGGAAGCGAATCGGCGAGATTAAGACTCGGAGGATGCTTCGCTGCAAAGACTGTCGCAAGCAATTCAGCAGCCGGCTCGGCACGGTGTTTGAATCGTCCAAGATTCCACTCGATAAGTGGTTTCTGTGCGTGTGGCTCGTTGCCAATTGCAAGAACGGCGTCAGCAGTTACGAAGTCGCCCGTGATATTGGCGTCACTCAGACAACCGCATGGTTCATGCTGCATCGCATTCGTGCCGCGATGGAAGTCGAGGGCATCGACAAATTCGACGGGCCAGCAGAAGCCGACGCAACCTACATCGGGGGCAAGGCTAAGAACATGCACAAGAAGCGGCGTGACGCGATGATTCAAGGTCGCGGGCCGGTTGGCAAGACAATCATCCACGGTGTCCTGCAACGCGGCGACGTTAGCCAAGTGCGGGCACACGTAGTTGACCATGACGACGCAGCCGCTCTGGTCCCCGCCGTCCGCCGCAACGTGAAGTACGGAGCGAATGTCTATACCGACTCCGCTGCCAGCTACGGGGAGCTTTGCTTCACGCACTGGCACAAAGCCGTTGACCACACGCGGGCCTACGTCATTGGCGAGATTCACACGAACGGGCTTGAGAACTTTTGGAGCCTGCTGAAACGCTCCCTGGGCGGCACCTACGTCAGCGTTGCCCCGTTCCACTTGTTCCGCTACGCAGCCGAGCAAGTATTTCGATTCAATCAGCGTGTCGGCAATGACTGGCACCGATTCGAGCAAACGCTCCGTCAGATCGGCGGGAAGCGTCTCACGTACCGCACCTTGACCGGCAAAG
>CAZGMU010000489.1:0-3457 GCA_964526975.1 uncultured Planctomycetaceae bacterium | reverse complement strand
ACTACGACCTTCCTGCTCCGACAGTTCGGCAAAAACTACTTTGCAGTTCTCCTGCACGGCGGAGCCGGAACTCTTGAATTATTAGAGGGAAGCTGCTACGACTAGGTCGTCACGCGGCGTCGCATCAATCCGACTCTTCGAAGCGTTCTTGGGAGGACTCTGATGAGCACTTCGTCTGCAATGGGCGGACTCGGCAACATTGCTGAAGACCTGGGCAGTCTTGCCCAGTCGGCCCGGGCCAAGCAACTCAAAACCGCTCGCGGTATTCTGCTTTTCGTCGGCATCATGACCGTTGCCTTCAACGTGGGCTTTGTCTTTTTTGCGGAGTCCGTCGTAGACTCGCAAATCGAAACGGAATTAAGAGAAATCCGCGCTCAGCACTTAGAGGTCGACCAAGAAAAACTAGCGGAGCTTCGCCAGCAGGCGATTCGAAGCACCCAGCTCGTCAACGGAATTGGCGTTATCATCGGGATCGTGTTTCTCGCGTGCGCTCTTGCCGTCTACCGATATCCGGTCGCTTCGACCGTTACGAGCCTCGTGCTCTATCTCGGTGCTGCGGCCGTTTACGGCGTGCTTGATCCGACGACTTTAGCCCGCGGTTGGTGGGTGAAGATCCTGATTGTTATCGGCCTGTTTAAAGCTGTGCAGGCCGCCCTGGCTTTCGAAAGCGATCGTAAGCGCACTCAGGAACTCGTCCCGGGCGAACTCGCCCAGCCTAGCCTGTAGCGCACGTTCGGCTATTTTCCTATGAGCCACGCATTGATTGGATGACGTAGTCGATGCCGGACCTATCGCCTGCCGATGAAGTTGTGCCTGCCGAATCGCAGCTGCAGCCTTCATGTTGGCGATGCGGACTCGTCGTCTCACCGCAGGTTTCGACATGCTCGCATTGCGGCGCTCGTCTGTCTACCGGTTCGATCTCATCGACCGCGCCGGCGCCGTCACCAGCAAAAAACGAATACGATTCGTTCAACCTTCTCTTCAAGTCCTACATCATCCTGCTGGCGACCGGCATCATTCATGCGTTTGTGCAGGGGTTCACCGTAAGTCCCAAGCACGGCGGAGGTCTCGATCCTCCTGATCGCAGCGCGATGTTTACCCAGATTGCTGTCGTCGAAACCATCGACACGATCGTAATTTTCTGGGCCGTGTATGCTGCCTGGGGATTGATGCCTCGCCCGTCGCCGCCGCTTCGCACCAGAATTGTTGCTTGGTTGGTGGCTCTGCCGGCGCTCGCGGCACTTCTTACATTAAACTTCGGCTATCACGCGCTCATCAGGCAAATCGTCCACCAGCCGCTCATATCCGATGAGATGATGAGCCAGTTCGATCTCATCGCGTTTCTCACGATCTGCGTCCAGCCCGCTATTGTCGAGGAGGCCTATTGTCGGCTGTTTGCGCTCGACTGCCTCCGGCGCCCACTTGCGACGCATGCCGCCGTGTGGATTTTGGCTTCTTGCACGTCGCCGTATTGCCGAGTGTGCCCTATTTAATCGTCGTCGGCGCTGTGCTCGCCTATTTTCGCCTTGCCAGCGGCACGTTGTTGCTGCCGATTCTGCTCCACTTGGTCCACAACCTGGTCCTTCTCTTGATTGAATGTGGGGTGCAATAGAGTTCCAATGATAGGCCAGACCGTCGAAGCTCGCTCTGTATTCTCCCCCTGGATTGTGATCAATCTGGTGGCTGTTGCTGCGCTGGTTGGCTGGTCGTTGCTTGCCGTCAATCTTCATCCTTTGATTGCCGCCGCGCTCCCACTCGGAATTTCAATCGGACTCCTGCTCGGTCGACCAAGTCGAATCGCATTCTTGATCGAGACCGCCGGCATTCGCCCGCTAACACGCTACGACATGATCAATTTCGACACGATTCACGCAATTACAGTCAACGGCAACAGCTTTGGCTCCGGGGCTCTTTCTCTCGTAAACGTACCAATGGAGATACATCACGATCGGGGGACACTCACCGTGCCGCCGATTGCCAATGTCGACGTTGCGGAGTTGCACAACTTCTTACAATCGCAGCTTCCGCCAAGGCCGGCGCGCCGGGTGCCGACCGTGCTCGGCGACTTTTACGCTCAGCAGATCACTAAGTTTGGCCCAGACAAAGTCACCGTTATTCACACGCGTGAACACCATTCCGAACCTTGGCGCCGCAAACGTCGCAAATGGATAGCTGCCGGAATCTGTCTGGCCGGTTTAGCTTGGATCGTTAGCGGAGTGACGATGCTGTCGACCCACAAAAACTCCGACGAGTATGGCGCATGGATCGTGTTCGGCTTTCTACTGGGCCTTGGCGGTATACTGGGCTACCTTACGGCGAACTCTCGTAACGGTAATCAAGCCAGGCATTGGCTCGCGAAGTTTCCCAGTTCATGTCTCGTCGTCGCGCCGCCGGGCATCGCCCTGATACAGGGAGATACAAAAGGCGCGCTCCCTTGGAGCGAAATCACTGGCGTTACGACGAATATTTCTCAATGGGCTCGCACTAGCCGTGTGAAAGGCGTTCAACTTCGCGTCCGCGGCGCCGAGATCCTTATTCTTGATATCTACGAGCGCTCTCCCAGCGAGATCGAGGAGCTCTTTCGTCGGAATATCGACACGCCACTCGCGTAGACCAATTCCGCTACGAGCTATACCACAACAGCGAGCGGCGGGGTTTATCCCCGCCGAGACAATCCCCGCGACTCGCTGATTGTTGGTTCTTGGTGACCCACTCGAAAGCAGTAGGCCCGCAATCTCAAGCGGTAGAACTTTACCGCCGTGGCTTAAACATCACCACGCCCAGCGGCGGAATCGAAACTTCCATCGACGCCGGCCGACCGTGGCTCTCTTCCGCGACGGCTTGAATACCGCCGCCGTTGCCCAGATCGCTGCCGCCGTAGTAGGTCGAATCGCTGTTGCTCACTTCCTCGAACCAGCATGCCTCGGGCACACCGATCTTGTACGCCGGCCGCGGCACCGGCGTGAAGTTGCAGCAGCAAATAATGTAATCGTTCGGGTCTTTCGCCTTCCGCATATAAACCAGAATACTATCCTGCCAGTTGTGGCAGTCGATCCACTCGAAGCCAGCCGACTCGAAGTCGATCTCATGCAGCGCGGCCTCGCGCTTATACAGACCGTTCAGGTCGGCCAGGTATCGCTGCACGCCCTCGTGCGATTGCCACTGCAACAAGTGCCATTGCAACGACTCGTCGTGGTTCCATTCCTGCCATTGGCCGAATTCCGCGCCCATGAACAGCAGCTTCTTGCCTGGATGCGACCACATGTAGCCGTACAAGAGCCGCAGATTTGCAAACTTCTGCCACAGGTCGCCCGGCATCTGATCGAGCAGCGAGCCCTTGCCATGCACGACTTCGTCGTGCGACATCGGCAGACAGAAGTTCTCGGTGAACGCGTAGATCAACGAGAACGTCAACTCGTCCTGGTGAAACTTGCGATGGATCGGGTCCTTGTGCATG
>CAZGMU010000488.1:0-3469 GCA_964526975.1 uncultured Planctomycetaceae bacterium | reverse complement strand
GGCATTCTCGATCCGCGGGGGGAGCTGAAATAGCGATGTCGAACGACCTCCCGCTGATCGTGCCGAACCAATCTGTCGAGCTTGCGCCGAAAGGCATTTCGCTCGGTCGCGACGCCTGGCGACGACTGCGACGCAACCGAATGGCGATGCTCTCGCTGGCCACGCTGATTACGATCGCCCTGCTGGCATTCTTCACGCCAATACTGCCGCTTGCCGCACCAGATAAACACCATACTGACCGGCAATACGAACCGCCGAAGCTCGTTCCGCTGTTTGTAAATACCTTTGCACTCAACTGGCAGGCGATTGAAGAAACACCTGCTCGTCTGACGGCCGTGTACAAAGATCTGGCGGCGGCCAGGCAGCAGTACCGAGAAGCGCGGGCCAACGATCCCACTGGAACTAGCAAAGCAGTGAGAACCGCCGAAAACGAAATTCACCGGATGGAAAACGAAGTGAATACCGTGCTCTATCGCCCGTATCGCGAGGCCGGCTTCCCAGACATCGGCCCGGTCAGCCGCTGGATGGTCCGGATGCGCGCACACATTTTCGGCGGTTGGACCATCGGCTCTTGGGCGGGTCGCGATGAATTTGGCCGCGATGTGCTCTCCCGCGTTTTTTGGGGAGCACGGATTTCCATCATCGTCGGCATCGTTGCCACGCTGGTGTCGCTCATCATTGGCGTCACTTATGGCGCGATATCAGGCTACGTCGGCGGCTGGGTCGACGATGTGATGATGCGGATCGTCGATATCCTTTATTCACTGCCGTTTATTTTCATCGTCATCTTTTTGATTTCGATCCTCAGCGAAGATACGCTCAAGGCGCGGCTGGCCGCTTGGGGAATCGATCGTATTACAATCTTCTACCTTGTCGTAGGCGCAATTTATTGGTTGACGATGGCACGGGTCGTTCGTGGCCAGGTGATCTCCTTGCGCAACGAACTTTTCGTGGAATCCGCTCGGGCCGTCGGCGCAACGCAGTCGCAGATCATCGTCAAGCACATTCTGCCGAACCTATTGAGCGTCGTGATCGTGTACCTGACGCTCACGATCCCGCGCGTGATGCTCTTCGAGGCTTTTCTTTCATTCCTGGGCCTGGGCGTCGAGCCGCCAGATGTCTCCTGGGGTCTGCTCGCGAACGAAGGCATCAAAGTGATCACCCCAATTAAGATCTATTGGTGGCTGATCGTGTTCCCCAGCGCGGCGCTGGGGATCACGCTATACGCGCTCAATTTCTTGGGCGATGGATTGCGCGATGCGCTCGATCCGAAGTTGGCAGCACGGCGGACTTAACTGACGATGGCAGCCGGTGTCACGACCGTGATTCCTTCCGGCTCGAAGCGGCGGAAGTGGCGATCGTTGAGCGTCAGTACGTTTTCGATCTGCCAGACGAGCATCAGCGCGACAAGCCGCGCGTCATGAACTTGCTTGCCTGCTACGGCATATTTAGCGACGAGTCTCTTAACCTCGCCGTAGACCGGCGCGGATTCCGCAACGATCCCGCAGATGGGCTCGATGTCGTCCTCGAGAAGTTCGATCGTCTCAATTGACGACAGACCAAGACCATTATGGGTGACCGGCCGTGTCGCGACATTGTAAAATTCCGCCATGTTCTGTGTAGCAATAAAAACACTCTCGTTTCGATCGCCGAGAAGTCGGACCGCATGGCGAACTGTACTATGATGCTTGTCGCCGAGATCGACGAGGCGAAGCAAAACACCGGTGTCAAGAAGGTAGGCCATCAATCGTGGTCGCTGTAAATATCTTCTCGCGAGAAATCAGCGGGCAATGAACCGACCGAGATAGAATGTTTTTGCAGAATGGCGTCTAGTTGTTCTCCTGTGAATCGAGGAGCTTTCGGCCGCATGGCGATGATTTCCTCCCGCGTCAGCTTCTCCGGCGACTTTACTATAGGCACGACCACGCTCACCGGCGTGTTTTCCGGCAAGTCGAGCGGTTGGTTGGGGTGAATCACCCCATTGCGATACATTCCTTCGATTTGAATGCTCATATTGCAATTATAGATCGGCAACGTAGGGGGCACCAGAAAAATTTAGAACATCGAGTTGTAGAATTCGTTCCTGCCCGAAGCGAACCGTAATCGGGACGTTGTTGTTAGGGATTATTGTATTGGCGACGCTTACGGCAACTCAGCCGCATGCGGCAAATGGAGTCGCAGCGCGACGATGATTTCATCTTCGTCATGGGGGTAGGGCACGAAAAGGCTATTCAGTAGATCGGCTACATTAGGATCAGCTTGCTGAAAGAACATCACGCCGGTGGGGCGCAACCGATAGGCACGGATTGCCGACCAAGGCACTAGCCGCATGCGGCCCAGCGCGTAGCGGCGTATGCCCAGTGAGCAGACCTCGTACTCGACCGGTATTAAGAACTGCCAGATCGCCAGGGCGAGCGCGGCAGCTGCCACAATACCCAGGAGCCACCCGCCGCCAAGCCACCACACAAACGCTCCCACCCCGACTAATCCTAACGGCGCGATCCACGACCAATGCACATGATCGCCAAACGGCCAGTCGCGCCAGCGGATCGTCGCCATCGCAGGTGGCTCGTTTGCGAACTTCTGGGTCAAACTGCGAACGGTCGATCCCATGCAACTGCGACTTCACTGGATCATCGGGTGGAAAAGATGCCCATAAGGAACCAAGCGAGCACCCAATACAACACGGAGCTAAACAGAACCGCGCCCACGATTAACACCACGAAGTAGTCCCTCATCAGCACGAGGGCAGGGGGCTCGTCGCTTTTGGGAATACGACGGGTCACCGGACCACCGTGCGACTGCTGCTCGCGCACATCTTTTTGCCACGCTTGCCACTCGGAAATCGATTGGGCCGACGATAGGTCGGCCAGGGAAGATTGGCGCAGATAGTACATGGCCCCGACTACGACGCCAATCAACACCAAGTAGCCGACAAGCCACCAGCGCCACCAATGCCTGGTCTGTGCGGGTGTGTCCATGGATCACTTCGTAGCGGGCTTGTTATCGCCCGGCTTGAGCAGGTCCATCGTTATGTACACGAGTGTGGGAACGCCAGTCGAGAGCGTTTCCTCGATATCTGGATAAAACAGCGGCGAGTGGAGCGACGTCGGCGACTGGTGCTTGGCAGTGAATTCATCAAGCCGCTTCTGGCTAACCGCGCCGAGGCGAAGCATGCAAATCGGCACGCCCACCTTCGCCAACCGGCCGAAATCCTCACCACCCATGACCGCTTCGCCAAGCAAAACGTTGTCTTCGCCAAGCTTGCCTTGCAATACTTTCGCGATTTGCTCGGTCAATTTCGGATCGTTGAACAAGGCCGGTGTCCCCTCGGAAATCGCGATACTGGGCTCGGGCGCGCCGGCGCTCGCGGCGGCAGCTAGCGCTTTGCGGCGGACCGCTTCTTGTAGTTGCTGCCTCAACTCAGGTGTTAAGCTGCGGAGCGTAAGTTGCAGCCGGCATTCGTCGG
>CAZGMU010000487.1:0-3476 GCA_964526975.1 uncultured Planctomycetaceae bacterium | reverse complement strand
GAAATCGTTCGCGGCACCGGCCTCGCGATCGCTTCCGCCGCCCGCCGCCAATGCCAATCCGAACGCACCAAACTGATCCGCGCGCGCCTCCGCCTCGTCCTCGACGAAGCCCTTCACAGCGGCCTCGACGAACGTGAAATCGAAACCCTGTTGAAAGACGAATTAGCCAACGCACGCCGTAACAAGAACAAGCAATAGCCACGAAAAACACAAAAAGACACAAAAAGCCTGGTGCTAAAAACTAGCCGCCTGCCCTATATAGCCGACCCATCCTGGGTCGGAAACAACCAGTTAAATCATCCGCAAAATACCAACAACCAAAAACAACTACCCAAACGACCACCACGCTTTCAACACACACAAGAATCACCCTACGCCGTTAACCTTCAAAAGAGACTCACGCAAAGGCGCGAAGGCGCAAAATAAAAATGAATCGAACCACAAAGACACGAAGAACACGAAGGATTTTGGAAGTGGCTGCAAAAAGGCCTGCTCACTCTTCCTTCCTTCGTGTCCTTCGTGCCTTCATGGTTCAATTCCCTACTCTGCGTCTCTTCGCACTTTTCATGGCTAAATAACAACTAAACAGAAGCTCGCAATCACCCGAGGTTCAAATGTCCGCAGTCGTCGAACTCTCCCACGTCACCAAGCAATACGGCAGCCACACAGCCCTAGATAACCTCACCCTTTCCGTCCCCCCCGGCGTCGTCTTCGCCCTCCTCGGCGAAAATGGCGCCGGCAAAACAACAACCATCCGCCTCATGCTCGGCCTCACCGAACCGACCGCAGGCGACGTCCGCGTTCTCGGCCTCGATAGCCGCCGCGACGGCCTCGCCGTTCGCAGCCGCGTCGGCTACCTGCCCGAACGTCCCACGCTTTACGACTGGATGACCGTCGCCGAAATCGGCTGGTTCACCGCCGGCTTCTACCCCGACGGCTTCGAGCAGCAATTCCGCACCCTCGTCGCCGGCTTCAAAGTGCCGCTCGACCGCAAGCTCAGCGCCCTCTCCAAAGGCATGCGCGCGAAAGTCGCCCTCTCGCTCGCCATGGCCCATCAGCCCGAGCTGCTCATCCTCGACGAACCCACCTCCGGCCTCGACACGATGGTCCGCCGCGAGTTCCTCGAAAGCATGGTCGACCTCGCCGCCGAAGGCCGCACCGTCTTCCTCTCCAGCCACCAGATCGGCGAAGTCGAGCGCGTCGCCGACTACGTCGCCATCGTCCACGGCGGCCGGCTGCTGGCCGTCGAACGACTCGACCAGTTGAAAGAATCCACGCGCGAACTCACCGTCACCGTCAGCGATGCCACCGCCCCCCTCGCACCGATCCCTGGCGACATCATCCACCAGCGTCGCCGCGGCCGCCAATGGGACGTCCTCGTCCGCTCACTCGACGCCACCGAACTCGAACGCCTCCGCTTCGCCGAAGGCATCGTCGCCATCGAATCGCGCACTCCGTCCCTCGAAGAAATCTTCGTCGCCTACATGGCCCAGTCGCCCAGCACCTCACCACCCCCAACCCAACCGCTCACCGTCTAGCATCCGTAGCATGGGCTTCAGCCCGTGCGAAAACTTCCAACCGATCAGAATCACCACGACGACACAAAGAAGCAAAGAATTGGTCATTGGTAATTGAAAATTGGTCATTGGCCATATCCGAAATGACCAATGACAAATTTGCAATGACAAATCTCTTCCCCCTCGCGCCCTTCGCGCCTTAGAGGTTACTTCCCCTGCTCCACCCAACCATGAACACCACAACCACCAACACGCCGGTTGCCCGCATAGCCTCACGCGGCACTCCCATGTTCTGGCGCTTCGCCTGGAAAGAGCTCCGCATGATCCGCGGCCTCTGGGCCGCCGTCGCGATCCTCGGCCTGCTCGTGCAATGGGCAGAAGGAGCACTTCTTCCCGTCGGAACTGACTTTGCGCTGGTGTACTTCTACACCGCTCTATCCGCCGCCGTGCTGTACACCGTCGGCGCCGCGGCCACCACTTTCTCCGTCGAACACGAAGAAGAAACCCACAACTTCCTCAAACAACTTCCAACAACCTGGGCAGCGCCGTTTGCTGCCAAGGTCTTCATAACGTTCCTCAGCGCGTTGTTGCTTGCGGTGGTGCTTTCAATCCCGGCAATTCACCATGGCCCCCACTCTGTCGCCTCCGCAAACGGTTACTTCGCCCTCGGCATGATGGGCTTCGCGATGATCGAAGCCCTGGCCTGGGGAACACTCTTCTCCTTATTGATCAAGCGCCCGCTGCTGGCCGCGATCGTTACTTTGGTCGTCGGTGTGCTGGTCACGACGATGGCCGTCAACTATTCGTCGCGCGACTCGCTCGCCAGCCTTCACTCCGAAGCATATACACAAGCACTACCGCTCCGCTTAGTGGTCGTCGCGCTCGTGTTCGCAGGCAGCGTGTTCGCCGCGCGCGGTTGGCTGACGGTCGGTAATCGCTCGGCCACCTTGCCGCGGATATCTCTCAAGCGTTGGCTCCTACGATCACTGCCCACCGCGGCCACACCAACACTGACCAAAACCCAAGCCCTCGCCATGCCGCCTTCGCGCAGCCGCGTTCTCGCCCGCCTGCTCTGGCAATCATGGCGTGAAAACTGGCAACTGCTGATCGCTCCCTTGGGAATCGCCGGCTTGCTCTTCATCGGAATCACCGCCGCGATCGGGCTGACGACGAACCCGAACGAAATTACCTCGTTCGTACTCGGTTGGACCATTCTCTTCGCACCCGCAATCTACGGCGCGATGGTCTTTTACTCCGACCAACGCCGCGGCAGCTATCGCTTCTTCGCCGAACACGCCGCGCGACCTCGCTATGTGTGGCTGGCTCGCCACCTCGTGTGGCTCGGCATGTTCGTGTTCGTTGGGTCAATCGTGATGAGCCTCCTGGCGACGTTGGTCTTTCGCATGTACGGGCAGCACAACCGCGCGATGCTCGACGATTATCTGATTTGGGGCACCTCTCTCGACTCTGGTATTCTCGCGGGCGGATTTTCCGTTTGGTCCGAAATCGCCACCCGCGCGCTCGCCGCGGTTTCGTTCGGTTCGCTCGTCGCGTATGGCGTCGGCCAGTTTTTCTCGATGGCCGTTCGCAGCGAAATTTTGGCCGGGTTCCTGGCGCTCGTCGTCTCGCTCGCGATCGCCGTATGGGTTCTGGCAACGGGTTTATGGAGACTTTCCGCACTCTGGTTCCAGCTCCCACTCTTCCTTGGCCTGATGCTGGCCACCTGGTTCCGCGCGCCCGATTGGATCGCCGGCAGAAACACCTGGCGCGGATGGTGGCGGCCGGCGCTGGCCGTAGCCCTGCCTCTGCTATTGATCGCCGTTCTAATCCCAACTGTTCGACTGGCCCAAATGCGACCCAAGTACGTCTTCGATCACAACAAGAACCTAATTTCAGGCGATTCGGTAAGGTTTCCTGCCGGAGAATTTGCCGCTCAATTAGCCGCCTTCCGCGCTGGCG
>CAZGMU010000486.1:0-3482 GCA_964526975.1 uncultured Planctomycetaceae bacterium | reverse complement strand
GTGAAAGGGAGCGCGACGGATGCGAGGGCTCTGGCCCGGCGGCGATGGCGTTATTCGACCGCGGCTCAACCTTCACGTTGTACGGCGGATCGGTATTCACCAGGTGGATCACAGCACCATCGAGCAGCCGATCGAGATCCTCCGCCTTGCTCGAATCGCCGCAGAGCAATCGATGCTCGCCGAGAATCCACAGATCGCCCGGTTGGGTGATCGCCTCGTCCGGCGGCGCAGGCACATCGTCTGGATCGCACAGCCCATCCGTCACTGTGGGGTTGAGCAGCTTGAGAAGCTCGTCTTCGCCGAATCCCAGAAGTCCGAGATCGTAGTTCAGCGCCTGCAGCTCACCCAGCTCGATGGGCAGCAGGTCGTAGTTCCATTCGGCAAGCTCGGCGGTCTTGTTGTCAGCGATCCGGTACGCCTTGATCTGCTCCAGCGTCAGGTCCTTGGCGACGTGGACCGGCACCTTTTCCAGGCCCAGGTGCTGGGCCGCCTTCCACCGGGTGTGGCCGCAGATGATGACGCCCTCGGCGTCGACAACGATCGGCTGCCGAAAGCCAAACTCCCGGATGCTCGCGGCCACGGCGGCGATGGCGTCGTCATTTAGCCGAGGATTGCCCGGGTAGGGCGTGATCTTGCCAATCGGCCAAAGAGCAACTTGCATCGGAGTACCTGCGCAGAGGGATTCTCATGCTGGTAACTCCGAGATACGGAGTGCGGCCCGGGGAGCCAGGGCGGCGGACCGGCGTGCCAGGGAAGTCCGGCCACTATCTATCCAAGGAATTATAGCAAGTTGCTCGAGAATGGCGCGCTACTTTGCTCGAGTAGCACCGCTTACAATCTTGACGACGTGACGAGCGTGTGATTTCATTCATCACGCCCCGTATCGGCCACTCACCTTGTTGCCTCGCGCCTTGAAAGGAGCTTGCATGTTCTGCCTACGTTCCACCAGATTGGCTATGTTTCTTGTGCTCTTTGGCAGCGTCGCGATCGTCAGCGATGCGGCGGCGCAGTTGATCAAGGTTAAGAAGCCAAAGATCGTCGAAAAAGTCCAGAAAGAGGCCGACAAGAAAGCGAAGCAAGTGGAAGCCGCAGCGCGCGAGAAGGCTAAGAAGCTTGAGGAGGCCGCGCGCGAAAAGGCCAAACGCGCGGAGAAGGCGGCCCGCGAGAAGGCCAAGCGGCTTGAAAAGGCTGCAAGGGAGGAAGCGAAGAGACTCGAACGAAAGGCCCGCGAAGAAGCTGCTCGACTTGAGGAAGAAGCTCGTGAAGAAGCCGCCCGACTTAAGGAAGAAGCTCTTGAGGAAGCCGCCCGACTAGAGGAAGAGATTCGTGAAGAAGCTGCCAGGAGAGAAGAAGAACTTCGTCGTGCTGTGGAAGAAGTTCCCGATGTTACGGAAGTTGCGACAAAGGCGGCGCACTCATTCTCCGTTGAATGGGACCGCACGACCGATTTCGCGCAGAGTCGGGCGGAATCTCTACGAGCGGCAGTTTCGGCGGAAGCCAATACAGCGCTCAATGTAAGAAACTGGGAACGTTGGATCGAAGAGCCTGACGCTGTGATTCTCAGTTGCCTGGCAAGAAGCGAGAATAGCGTCCATGTCGAAATCGGAGCAGGTGTGGATTACTTGAAAAACCAATGGTGGTATGGAAAGCTGCAGGCACACCTGCTTTCGCTCCTCATCGAACCCCCTACATTTGACGTCTGTCGCGACGACTTGCCGGGTCCGGCCGTCTGGTATGTAAATGGCATTCTTACGACAAGAGAAAAGGCGGTGAAGGCGGGCAACGCTATTGCAGAAAAACTCGGACGCCGTGTACACGTCTTGCACAACCGCACGATCGCAGAGTCGCCGTACGATACAGGCCTCGAGGCTCGCGGCTTCGAGGCGGACGACCTTAGTGAGTGCTTGTATGACCGGTGCTGGCCCGTCATTGTTGTCAGCCGACTCGATTCGATTGTCGAATCGGCCATCGGTGCCGTCATGAACAGCGGGGAGAAGCTCCAAGGAAATCCGACGACCCGACAACTTGCGCATGTGCTTTACTATTCCGATGAGCCAGTGTCACTTGTCACGCATAGTCAGGGCTGCCTCATTGCTCGAAACGCGTTCTTCACAATGTCTTTGCTTAGTAAGGAAGATGTGCCGCGCGACAAGGTTGCATGGGTCGCTGCCGGGCTTCCATTGAATGATAACGAGATTTGGCCGCGTCCCGAGAAAACTACAATTCTTGACTACCAGGATGATCCCGTGTCGAAGTTGGTGGGATCGCGCGGCGGAGGGTTTGATTACAATGCCGCCGACCATGATTTCATGGAAGAATACGTTGAACAATTGAAGCCCGACCAGTTTTGGCAATCGGAAGCTTCAGAAGCACCTGAATGAGCCGCTCGCGAATCGCAGCGGAATTCCCGCGTTCTCGTTACTCAAGAACGCGGGAAATACTTGCATCGCTACGATCGCGAGACGGGTGGCGTGCTTCGCCAATTGCTTTGCGAGGCAAAACGTCAAGTCTAATACGTACTCTGCGACCCTTCCTGTCCACGACACGAATTGTTAAGACCAAATCTTGCAGTTCGACTCTTTTTTCCGTTCCGACCGCGAGCCAGTCGATGAATCGACGACTCGCTGTGTTGCCATCAGGAGTCGGAACTGAGTTTGCAACGAAGAAAGCTTGCGTGGCGTCCATAAAGCACCTTGGAAAAGGAAAAACCGGACACTCAAAACAAACTGTGCTTAACCCGGCGGCTGTTCCCGCGGGCGTCTGCTGAAAACCTCGGCCGGGAAGGAACCGCTCGCCATAGTGCCGCGACGTCGGCGGGCAGCTGAGCGTGTCCCGGGCGTCCAATCCGCGAACCGAACGCGACACGTCGCAACGTGGGCGAACAGGGCCGAGGTCGGTCTGGTTGCTCTGGTGGCTCTTACCGGGTTCACGTTGGGCGCGGGTTCGTTCATTCGTCTCCCCCTTTGCCTGAACGCTTGGGGTTAACGGATGCAGCGTCGATCAACGTGCCGATCGCGGATTTGATCGCGTCGGGAAGGTGCTCCCAAGCGGCAGCGACACGGGCCAAATCGGGCGGGAAATCTGGGCCAGAATGGCCGTCCGAAGTGCTCGGCACCAATACGGGCACCTCGCCGGATTCGAGATCGCGTAACTCTTTGGCTTTGGCCTCGTTACGCGAAGGACGCACGGGACTTAAAATCCCGGGGTGGGTAACCACCGTGCGGGTTCGATTCCCGCCTCGGCCATATACTTACGACGATTTTCGTCGTGCAAGAAAAGTCGCAACACTCAATAAACACTCAATCCGCTCAACCGCCGCTGGCCGCCTTCAGCACGTCCGGGATGAACAGTCCGTCGACCGCCCGGTTCAACTGCCGTGCGACCGCAATGTACCTCTGGGTCGTCTGGTAGCTCTTGTGGCGCATGAGTGTCCTGGTTCAGCCTGAAATGGAATTTTCGCTGTTGGCCGTTAGCGGGTTAAG
>CAZGMU010000485.1:2090-3483 GCA_964526975.1 uncultured Planctomycetaceae bacterium | reverse complement strand
TACTTTCATTGATAATGAACGGTTGGACGGGGGCGAGGACGCCCCGGCTCGCGGGCAATGGTTCCATGCCAATGCAAGCCTCAATAATGTCCCACTAATCGATGCCAAGGAGATCATCGACGGACATGCTTCCACGACGTCCGCGAATTGCCAGGTCTGAAATGGACGCCCAGGGACTCGCGGAACGTCCCGCGAAGACTAGGTCGCGATGCAATAGTCGATACGACATTGGTCGCACTTCTCCAACTGCAGGATCACGCGGCACTTATGGTTGCCGCCATCGTATTTCACAGGACCATGCCCTATGACAGCCGAATCTGGAACATAGTCGTTTGTGGTAGGAACAATCTCACGGAATTTGCGATGTGGAGCTTATTAGGAACGATTTTTAGTCTTGCCTGGAAGATTTTGTTTGTATGGCATTCAAGTTGCTTCCGGTGAGTGTCTCGTCGCGGTTGATTTAGTCGCGTATTAAGAAGCCGCCGATCTAATAAATTGTTAAAAACCAACCAAAGAGACAGAAAGATGTTGAACTACAAAGGGGGACTGATATACTGACGGCCAGAAATGGGGTTGTTGCGGCACGCTCGCGCACTGGGAGTTCAGAGTCGGCTGCAGAAGGTTTGGCTTGTATCGCGCGCAATCAAATTGAAGCCCTTAGCAGCTTTCTGAAAGAATCGGTTGCTAGCCTCTCAAAGAGGGTGGTTCCCATTTGCCGATGGCGTCCGTCGCGAAGCGATCGCCAGTTGTCGAGTTCTGGAATCGTAGCAAGTCTCCAGTGACGTTATCCGTTAGTTCTTATCGAAAATTGACATGGCAGAGGTTTATTTAAGGGGGATCGTGAAGAAATAACTTTGCAGGCTTGGCTGCAGCACGTACCAACCAACTGAAAGGCATGGTGGGCGGTCATGGTGAAAATGCAACTTGTGAAAATGGCGTTGGCAATACTCAGTGTGATAGCTAGCGCGCCTCTGGCTTCGGGAGGCAACACGTTGTATTGGGATGGAGACGGCGTGGATGTCGTAGGCGGCGGCGCAGGGCCTTGGAACACCACGGATGCCCGCTGGTCGATCGATGAGTTTGGTTCGACGTATCAACCGTGGGTCAATACGGCGGGCGATCCGGACAGCGCGGTGTTTGGCGAACCCAGCGTGCCACTTGAGGAATATCCTGTCGATCTGATGGCAGTGGCGGTCGATGCGGTTACGGTCAACAAAATCGATGTGCTGAACATACCTCACACTGGAAAGGCCGGTTACACATTTTCCGGCGGCACGATCACGTTCGACGGACCTGAACCGACAATTACCACGAACGGAAGCAATGCCACGGCGTTTACGACGCTGACTTCCGACCTGCAAGCCACCGCGAAAATCACAAAATTGGGACCGGG
>CAZGMU010000485.1:0-2080 GCA_964526975.1 uncultured Planctomycetaceae bacterium | reverse complement strand
ACGGCGCCTGGTTATATCATCAACGGCGGATTTATCTCATTTTCGTCGATTGATGCATTCGGTCCGGCTCCCGAGGAGCTTGTCAGCGATTGGCTCACGATTGCTGGCGGGACAAACACCGCTGGTTTTGCCTCGGCGGGGGCCACGGGCGATTTGGGGCCGACCCGAGGCATCGTGCTTGCCACCGGTAACCAGTACTTTGGTGGCACCAGCAAGGACAATCCAATTACGATCAGCGGTCCGATCAGCGGTCCCGGCAAATTGGTCCTCATCGGCGGAGGCGCGAGCGGGCCGTTCGGCAATCCTCAAGGCTTCAATAGCAGCGGAACCTGGATTCTCAGTAATCCGGCAAATAACTGGACCAATGGCGTATTGATCCAGAATGGCATTCTTAAGCTAGGCGCTTCGGAAGTTATCCCCCACACCAGCAGCACGTTTCAATTCAATAACAGTGGCACCTTCGACTTGAATGGCTTCAGCGAGACGATCAACCGACTAACGGTGGGCGCCAGTACCAATCCCAATCTGATTACGAACTCAAGCAGTACGTTCTCAACGCTCTCCATTCGAGCTCCGTCCAGCAGCGACGCGTTTTTCGGCGTTATCGAGGGCGCCATCAACCTGGTAAAAAACGGCACGAATGACACTGGCACGCAGTTCCTTACCGGTCCTGCTTCCAATACCTATACCGGAACGACAACTGTCAACCGAGGCGTGCTCGCATTGGCTAAGGCAGGTACCGCAATAGCGGTTCCCGATGGGCCTTTGACGATCGGCGACGGAACGAACGTCGCCAGCGTAGAGCTTCGGGAGCGAGGCAGCCAAATCGGCGACCTCAACGATGTGACGATTAACGCCAATAGTACACTGAACCTGAATGGTTTCGACGAGGAAATCGGCTCCGTGAGTGGCGGGGGCGACATTATCAACGGCAGCAACCTGACGCTGAATCGAGCCAGTGGGGCTGCCACGTTCACCGGCAACTATTCAGGCTTCGGCGCGTTGACCAAAAACGGAGGCGGCACGCAGGTGTTGACCGGCACGAACAGTTTCTCAGCGATCAATTTGAATGCAGGGCGTGTCGACCTGAACAGCGCCAGCGCTGGCGGCGGCGACTTCGGAGCCGGGATTACGGTCGCGAGCGCCGCCACGTTGGGCAACAGCGGGGATAGTGTTACGATCCAAAATTCGATCTCGTTGTCACCGGGCAAGCCGCGGATCGCTGTTGATAATGCATCTACCGTTTTCGAAGTGGCCGGGGCGGTTAGCGGCGATGGCAGCATCGTCAAGACTGGCGCCGGCAAGTTGGTCCTGAGCGCTGAAAACAGCTATACGGGAAATACTACGGTGCAAGCCGGCACACTCAGCATCAACAGCAAGTATCTCTTCGATGCGGCGGATGTTTTTCTCTCGACGGGTGGAATCCTGGAATTGAATTTCTCGGGCGTTCCCGACACGATCGATTCGTTGTTTATCGATAACGTTCCGCAGACGACGGGCATCTGGGGTGGGCCCGGTTCCGGCGCAGACCACATCAGTTCGTTATTCGCAGGCACGGGAACACTCCTGGTGTCGACCGTGGGTACGCCGCCTGGCATCGACGGCGACTTCAACAACGATGGCAAAGTGGATACTGGCGACTACGTGCTGTGGCGCAAAAATGACGGCACAGAAAACGCCTTGGCCAACGACGGCGGACTAGGAACGCCAATCGGATCGGATCATTACAACCTATGGCGGGCCAACTACGGCGCCCCGTCGGGATCGGGGAGCAGTAACGACCTGGGCGGCAATCAACCCGTGCCCGAACCAGCTTCGTTCGCCATCGCGGGCTTGATTAGCGCGCTCGTGGCATTGGGACGCCCGCGCAAGCGAACCTGATCCCGTACTGTTGAGAATGATGCATCCCGGTCGGGCCAGCACGCTCGGTTTTCCGAGGAGTGGGCAGAGTGCTGGCCGGCCGCGGTTTTTTACGAAGCGATATCCAAAGCCTACCCAACGACGACATGGCACCCGTGTGAACAGCTTAGGAACGGCTCAAAAATAACTTCGGCCGATAGGATTCACCACGGAGACACGG
>CAZGMU010000484.1:0-3488 GCA_964526975.1 uncultured Planctomycetaceae bacterium | reverse complement strand
ACTCCGAACACTTTATACCCCATCAGCTCGCAATTCTTTAAATCGATGCGAAGCAGCTTCCCCTCTTGAACACATTGAATGATCCCGTCTGTCGGGGTCCCTTGCGGCTGCGAGAAATTCAAGGCAATCAGCCTGCAGTTGGTAAGCTTGGCGTGTGTATAGGTATGGAAGCCAAAGTTGCTGCTTTTGAACGCGCATTGAGGGCCAACCATCGTGCAATCGTCGAGAAGGATGTCGATCCAGTCGGGCATCGACTGATTTTCAAAGCGAACATAGGCGCCCGAAGTGTCGCCCCAGAAGTCGAGGGCAGCCATATAGCAACGACGAAAGACCACCGGTTCGTCGGGGCGAGACAAGCAGTTGGCGACGCCGCCCCCAAACGCGCGACCAATGCAAACGGAGTCTTCTACTTCGACCGAGAAGGGTTCGACTTTATCGACGAGATCGAAAAACAGCCCGGCATCGGAGCCGGTCGCATACAGATGAGCCAATCGCCAACGATCCCAGTCGACAGAGGAGGTGCTCGCAGCCTTGTGGTCCGGAGACCAGCCTTTTTTGTAAGCGCGAATAACGGTATGCCAGTCGTAGCTTTTGAAGCCGAGCTTTGGATCGCCCGAATCGATAATCACCCAGCCGGATTTGCCGGAGCCGAGACTGCCGTCGGAGTCACCAATCAATTCGTTGTAAGCGCCTGGTGCGCCGCGATGGGCGGGATGAAGGTTGGCTTCGATATACGTATCGGGACGGACGGCGATGCGGTATCCGCCCTGGTCGTCGGGAACTGCGGCTAGCGCCGCTTGAATCGTGACGAATGCTTTCTTCCACGACGAACCATCGGAGTTGTCACCCGCCTTGGAAACGAAGATCGTGCGTTTCACTTTCGCCGGACTACGGTCTTGCGGGCTTGCTAATGCACTCGCGCAAAGAGAGATCAAAATTAATAAAAACGAATAACGTGCCAGGAGGCGAGTCTTGAAAGGCATTTCGAATTTTCGCGAGGCAAAAACTGTAGGACGTCGCCTATAGGCAAAACATCCGCTTGGGCCAAGGACGACACTATACATAAAGAAGCCCGCCGAAGCGGCGGGCGAATTCACTCTCTTTGTTCGGCCTCTAATTCCTCTGCTTCAACTCTAGCTCGTGGATTTTTTCCACGCGGCGCTGATGTCGGCCGCCTTCGAACTCGGTCTTCATCCAGACCTCGACGACCCGTTCGATGCTCCGCGAGCTGAGCATGTCGCCGGAGAGACAGAGAACGTTGAGATCGTTGTGTCGTCGGCTCAGCTCCGCGGTGACTTCGTCCTGGCAGGCCGAAGCTCGCACGTTCTCAAACTTGTTGGCGCTGATCGCCATGCCGATGCCCGTGCCGCAGATGAGAATACCGCGTTCCACCTCGCCGCTGCTGACCTTTTTGGCCACGATGGCGGCGAAATCTGGATAGTCGACGGCGATATCGCTCGGCGGTCCGTCGTCGATCACTTCGTGGCCCTTCGACTTGAGGAGCGAGATCACCTTTTCCTTTAGGTGAAATCCGCGATGATCACTGGCGATGGCTACTTTCATGGTGAACCTTTGGTCGGCACAACAGGCCCTTGCGAGAAAAAATCGGACGCTAGCGCGTTCCGGCTAATTATCTTGGATATACAAGTCCGAGTTCATCTCGGATTTGTTCGGCGTGGTGTTTGACGGCGGTGACGATTTGGGCGGCGCAGTGACGGTAGGCGCCGACCGGTTGGCCGATCGGATCCGCCAGATCGTTCCGATCCGGCAGGAGCAAGCGCGTGCGGCTTGCCGCTTCCGGCCAGCGGTCGACGATCGACTGCATGTGGCTACTAGTCATCGCGAGGATTACATCCGCATCGCGGGCAAGCCTTTCGGTAAGCGGCTGGGCCTCGTGGCGCGCAAGGTCCATGCCGTATTCGCGAATCACCTGCACTGCCTCGGCGATCCCGGCCGAGATGACAGTTACGCCACGCGACTCCAACTCTTCGGGCGAGCAGCCGAGGCACTTGGCAAGCGTTTGCTGCATGAGCAGTTCGGCCATCGGACTGCGGCAGGTATTGCCGGTGCAGACGAGCAACACAACGACGCTCGCCAGGCGTTTGAGCGTGGCTTCGCTGACGACTCCTTCGCGGAGGATTTCGAATTGATTGTTCGAGACCTTCACCACGGAGGAAGGTTGCCCGTAGCGGCTTGGGCCGTCGTCGAGCACGAGCGCGACATCTCCATCGAGCGCGGCGACGACTTCTTGAGCGGTGACTGCATCCGTGCCGCCGGTGCGGTTGGCGCTGGAGAGTACGATGGGGCCGCTGAGCATTCGCAAGACGGCCTGCGACATATCGTTGGCGGGCACGCGAAGGCCAATCGATCCGTTGGGACTCACAACATCTCGAACCGAACGGGGAAGCTGCTTGATGAGGCCTTCGGCGTGGTGGTTGTCCACAACCAGCGTCACCGGCCCTGGCCAGCAACGACGGGCCAAGCGGCGCGCAAGAGGAGACATATCGGGGACGAAGTCCGGCGCTTCCTCGGCGCTTTTGATGGCAAGCGTAAGGGGCTGGGCTGGCCCGCGGCCTTTCACCTTGATCAAGCGCTCGACCGCGTCGGCCCGGCAGGCGCTGGCGGCAAGGCCGTAGACGGTTTCGGTCGGCAGCGCAACCAACTGGCCTTCGGCGAGCACTTGAACAGCACGATGAACGACGTCGCGGGCGTCTTCGGCGTTACGAATATCGATGACAATGGGGGGCATAGGCAGACAGAAAGTCCACGCCAATTTGGGCAAGCATGCCCAGAAGGAAACGCTCAACCGGGCCCGCTTCCCCTCCGGCGGCGGACCCTCAACTATATCGAGAACCACCCCACGCGGTCAAGCATTCTGCGGGGGTAGGGATGGCGCAAAGCGTTGGCGGGATTGAGGTTTTGATGAGGTTGGGTACTGTAACACGAATGCAGGGGGGCCTAACAACTTTTACGAAACTCCCTTTCGCTTCAAATGAAGTGAAGGACCCGAAGAATCTGTGCCCGGTGTCGCTTACTCCGACTAGCATTTATTCGCTATTATTCATATTGAGATACGGATAGATGGAAAAAAATGTCTGAAAGTAGCTAAACCAAGTCTGTGGCAAAACATCCATATAAGCACATTCGGGAGGCAATCGAATACGCGGAAGGTCATGGCTGGACATTTACCAAAGCAAGCGGGCGAGCACACGTGTTTGGAACTCTTTAGTGCGCATTAAGCAGTCGTGCCGGTTGTCGATTCCGCGTTTTTTCGACCCCACGTGTGCCGGAAGATCATGTTCGACGGATTCGACGAGCTGTCGATAACTGTCCCCATTACTCGGCTAACCCATGAAATACGAATTCTCCCTAGTCTTAGCGCAGGTTGAAGTCTCTGACGAAGACACCGACAGGTTGTACCAGGCAGGCTGCGACGACGCCAGTATTTTGACGCGTGACGGCGTCACACGAGTGCAGTTCGATCGGCA
>CAZGMU010000483.1:0-3497 GCA_964526975.1 uncultured Planctomycetaceae bacterium | reverse complement strand
TAGTGGGCCATGTCGACCATCAGCTTGGCGCCGACTTCGCGGGCGATCTCGGCGAACTTGTCGTGCGGGATCTCGCGCGGGTAGGCGCTGGCACCTGCCACGATCAACTTCGGCTTGCATTCGCGGGCCTTGGCGGCGATCTGATCGAAGTCGAGGCGGTTGGTGTCGCGGGTGACGCCGTAGCTGACGAAGTTGTAGAGCATGCCGCTGATGTTGAGCTTCATGCCGTGGGTGAGGTGACCGCCGTGGGCCAGGTCGAGGCCCATCACGGTGTCGCCCGGCTCGAGCGCCGCCAGGTAAATCGCGGTATTGGCTTGCGAGCCGCTGTGAGGCTGGACGTTGGCGAACTCGGCGCCGAACAGTTTCTTCGCGCGATCGATTGCCAGTTGCTCGACGACATCGACGAATTGGCAACCACCGTAGTAGCGCTTGCCGGGGTAGCCCTCGGCGTACTTGTTGGTGAGCACGCTGCCCACGGCCTGCATCACGGCGGGGCTGGTGTAGTTTTCGCTGGCGATCATTTCGAGGCCGTCGGCCTGGCGCTCGATTTCATTGGCAATCGCTTGCCAAATGTCGGGGTCGTTTTTTTGGATGAAGTTCGTCACGTCAAGCTTATTCAGAATCGGAAAACTGTTTACTCACCACAAAGGGACAAATGCAGAATCACCACGGAGACACAGAGAGCACGGAGAGCACGGAGAAACCATTCGAGTTTAGACAGGATTTACAGGATCAACAGGATTGAAGTAATCCAATAAGATCTCATCCGGTTGATCCTGTAAATCCTGTCAAAGGAATCTTTCTTTGTGTCCTCCGTGTCTCCGTGGTGAATCCCATCCGGAAGTTATTCTCGAGTTGTCCCTTCAACAGTAGCTGAATTTACAAAAGCTTGGCCTGAAAGATGCTTTCGGAATTCTGGCGAATTCAGCTACGGTATAGACTTTGCCATTGTTTAGGGCGGTTAACGTAATGTCAACGGTGTAAAGCGGTTCGGGCTTTACCGCAAGAGCTGAATAGTGACGGTCAGCAAGCCGCTGTTGTCGCCGAGTGAGGCGGCTGAGTCGTTCACGCGGAGATAGAGTGTGCCGCTGGTGGTTGGTTTGATTGTGGCGCGCAGGCCAATAGCGACAGGGTTCGCAAACGTTGGGTTCGCCCCGACAGCGGGCTGGCCCTGAGAATCGATCGCGCCGAGCAGGATGCCCAATGGTTTCCCATCGTGGTAGTCGATCGTTACACCACCGGGCTCGCAGAGCCATGGTTTCTCTGCGCCGTCGACGCGATCGGCCGCGATCTGGTAGCGTCCTGTAGCGGTAATCTCGTACGACTTGCCAGCTTCGAGCTTCACGCCCGATGACTGCCACCCGCGATCGGCAGCCACAGACACTAAATAATCGCGGCCGGCATTGATCAGTGCATGAGACTTGAAATCCATCGCCATGCGATCGTGGTCGTAGCCATAGTCGAGCGCGGCGATGTAAGCGGGCCACTCCGCATTGAGGTCGGCCCAGTCGTTCTGAAACTTCTTGCGGACAATGTTGTTGAAGTCGCGATCCTTTACCGAATCGCGCAGCTCACGAAACCGATCGCGGTAGCGCGGGTGTGAGTCGAGAAACTTCGCCGCGGCCCAGCACCAGGCGTAGGCTTCGACGCCCAGCTGCTGGCTGCCATCGAGCTGCATGACGGCCGAGAGGGACAACGGGCGGCCGGCGGCGCGAGCATCGTCAATCAACTTGATACGGCCGAGCATCGGCACTTCGTCGCGGCTCTTGGGCATGATGTTGAGCGTGAGCTCGTCGGTTTTTGGGTCGAGGCGATGCGTGCCCAGCAGCTCGGCCATTCCTTCCATATACCAGCCGGGGCCACCGCCGCCGAGGAACTCATTCATGAAGGCATGCGTGCCTTCGTGGAGCAACAAATGTCGCCGGTAGTAGTCGGTCGGCTGGTCGCGAAGCCACATCTGCGAATCGATCGAGATGCCGTTTTCAAAGCCTTCTCTTCCTGGTGGTAACAGGCCAAGGGCAGCAAAGCGACGTTCGTCAGCGACCAGAAACGCACGGGGTTGCCAGTGGGCGGTTTTGGCTGAGTCGATGCCGAAGTAGGCCGCCCATTGCGGCACTGCCTTGTCGAACTCTTCGGGCAAGCGATCGATCGCGGGGCTGCTGGGCGCATCGGTAAAAAGCACCAAATGCTTGCTCGTGAGCTTGCGAATACCGGCCGATTCGGTACGACGTTCGTCAATTGGCTGCGGCGGCGCGGCACAGACTGGCCAGACAACAACGGCAAGAATTGCGAGGAAAACCCAATGCACAAGTTGCCGACCTGGGCGATTCATGACTTGGCCGCCGGAGCGAGATCAATCACTGCCTCGTAAGGCTGAGCAGGCAGAATGAAAATTTTTCCGTCGCCCATCCGGCCCGTGCGAGCCACTTCGACCATCTTCCGAGCCACGTCTTCGGCCCGCAAATCGTCGACCCAGACGGTGATCTCGACCTTAGGGAGGAACGTCAGCGAGTATTCGGTGTCGGCATAGCGATCGAGGTAGCTTTTCTGTTTGCCCATCCCCTTCACTTCCATCACGCTGAGCGCTTCGAGTGGAGCCCGCCGGAGAGCGTCGAGGATTTTCTCGACGAGGAAGGGCTTCACGATGGCGATGATTTGTTTCATGGGGGCTGTCGGCTATTGGCTTTCGGCCAGAGATCAGTATTGAGGACCATCGTCTTGCCGATAGCTGACAGCCGAAAGCCGATAGCCCTCGTTTAGCTAAAAAAGTTTTCGCCGAAGAGGTCCATCGTGGGGCCGGTTTCCACTTCGATGTCTCCCAGCACCTGCACCTTGCAGGCAAGCCGCATAGTGTCTTCGTTGCCGATAAAGGCGAGCGAGGGGAACGGGTCGGGCAGCGGGTTGTGGAAGCGGAAGTTCTCAATCGCCCCCATTGGGTTGGTATTTTCCATGCCCTTGGTGATTTTTACCCGGCAAGTGCCGCACATTCCCCATCCGTGGCAATTCACGATTTTGTTGATTCCAGCCCCGAAGCCGTTGACGCCCTGGTGGACGTTGATGCCCGCCTTGATGGCCTCCGTGCGGAGATTGGCGCCGCTGGGAACTTCAATTTCTTTGTTCTCTTTGACGAACTTGACAACCGGCATGAAAATGGACCGTAATGAGGCAAACTTAAGGGAAATTTTTAGCGAGCCGGGAGGCCGCGGCCCCCGATAATTGCAATGTAACACGCCATTTCTGCTGCGCAAAGCCACGCCGGCCCGTAGCCCAGCCTTTCCAGGCTGACGAATCGCACAAGACGTCAGGCTAAAGCCTAACCTACGGAAAACGATTCTTCCGATTGGACCAGACCATGGAAAAAACCTACTCCAAGTACCAGCAAAACATCATCAAGAATTTCTACGACAACCGCGAGGCGATCTCGCTACAGCGGCTGAGCGAGCTGGTCACCGAGCTGTACCTGGCCGAGGGGAAGGCTCGCGAGAAGCAGTGGAAAT
>CAZGMU010000482.1:0-3504 GCA_964526975.1 uncultured Planctomycetaceae bacterium | reverse complement strand
AGGACCGAATTCTTGCGAATTCAGCTACCATCCAATCAGAGCTGACAGACCACTAAAGCACGTTTAAATTCCGCATGGCGGTCGTAGCACGGGCTTTAGTCCGTTCCAGAAAACGGACTGAAGTTCGCGCCACCCTACGCCGTAAACCTTTTTCAATCCCAAGCAATTGCCCAAGCTTCAAGCATTGGCCACGAAAAACACAAAAAGCACGAAAAGCTTTTGTGCCTTTTCGTGGCTACTTCCCTGGTTGGCTCGTGCGATTCAAGTAGAGAAGCTCCAAACCCTAATATCCGTGAATCCACGCTTTCATTTCCATTCGCGATGATTAGCGATGGGGGAATAGGTGAGGGACCGCTGTGTAACTCACAGAAAGGTTAGGATGCCCGCGAGGTCCCGCTCGGCGGCGGGACCTACCTTGTCGTGCCTGTCGTATCGTCGTGGTTCACTCCTCTCCAAGCTCGCAAGCTAGCGCCAGCAAAGGCTGCCCCCTTCGGATTTTTCTTGCGAAAGGGAAATCTGCTCTTGCGTCGTGTGGTGGCCCTCCCTAGTATCCCGCCACCCACCGTCTCGGTGAGGTCACTTATCTACCTGTCTGTCTTGTCTGCGACTGCTTTTCACTTGCTTTTCGGCCAGTCGGCTTCCGCGGTGCACCGTCGAACCGCCCGGTCCCATTCGATCAAAACGAATTGCGCTCCTGTTGTGCGTGACGCGACCCTCTCGCCCGCAACATTCGGCGTGCAGCTTCGTTGTTGACGGAGTAGCTCATCGATGCACAATCACTCCGAAATCTTCGGCGTTTCCAACTTCATCTGTCATGCCCAACAAGGATCTCCACGCGCGTTCCTGCCCGTGTTGATCACGCTGACATTAGCGCTCACGCTCAGTGTCAGTAGGGCAACTGCGCAAACAGCGATGCCCGCCGCGCCCGATCCAGTCGCCGACGCCGGCGCGCCGCCAATGCCCCAATCCGGCGGCGGCAGCGTCGATTTCTTTTCACAAGACCTCGGAACGATCTTTCGCTTTCAATATCGCACCGAGAGTTACGGCCAGGACGGCACCGGCAACTTCAACCTCGGTACGATGAAGGTACTAACGTTCGACGACACGTCCGCGTTCTTCGATGGCCAGGTCACGATGAACGAGACCGACGGCGTCGGCTTCAATCTCGGCCTGGGCTATCGGTGGATGTACTATTCAGACTACGCGCCGGAAGGAGTGATGAACGGCGCCAGCTTGTGGGCCGATGGCACTCATACCGACGCCGGCAATTTCTTCCCGCAGGTTGGTGTTTCGCTTGAGTCGCTCGGCGAGTTGTGGGACATCCGCGCCAACGGTTACATCCCGGTGGGCGACCAGGAACAAGTTGGTCCCTACCGCGCAACCAATCAGATCGGGTTCGAAGGAAACTCGATTTCGAACATTACCAGGGCGGTTGTCGACCGTTCGTTCTATGTGGGAGAATTGGAATTCGCCCGCCGCCTCGGCTCCGAACGCGACGCCTGGGGCTTCGCCGGGCCGTATTTCGTCGCCAATGATGACGAGGATAGCGCCGGCTTCCGCGCTGGTGTGCGCGGGTACGCTTACCCCGACTTGCTGCTGCAATTTGCCGTCTCGAACGACGACGTGTTCAACACCAATGCAACCTTCTCGATGACCTGGTTCGTGGGTCGTACACGGACAGACTTCGTCCCCTCCGGCACTCCGGCCGACAACATGCGCTCGCCCGTGTTGCGTAATGACTACGTAGCGCTGTCGCACACCAATCGCTTTGGCGGCATCGCCCTTACCAATCCAGACGGCACACCGATCGTCGTTCGCCACTTCGACAGCAGCGTTGCCAACGGCGGCAACGGCACGTTCGAGAATCCCTACAACCAGTTGACCGACGCCAATGGCGCAGGCAGCACCGCCGGGGACATCTTGTTCGCCCACTCGACCAGCATATTCTCTGGCGAGTCGTCGCTCACACTTAAGGACAATCAGCGACTGCTCGGCGAAGGCAATAATTTCGTCCACACGGTCGCTACGAAGCAAAAAGGTACGATCAACATCCCCGAATCGTCGCCTGGCGCTCGTGCGCTCGCTCGCCCGCAAATCAATGGGACTAGCGGCGACGCTGTTATCCTGGCCGACAACAACGAAGTCTCCAATTTCGATTTCGACGGCCAGAACGTAACCACCCGCGCGATCGCCTCGCCTGCTGGCGGCTCGGGCAATCCGAACCTCAACCACCTGTCGATCAAGAACACGACTGGAGACGGCATTTCGACGACTCCGATCACGATCACCGACACCAACGACGTCGATGGCGACAACAATACGACCGAACAGATCGTTCGCGGCAACGTAACGATCGATACCGTGACATTCGACAACATCGGCGGCGACGACATTCGTATCAACGCGGCCACGACCACCGATCTCACCGACCCGAACGTCTCGTTGCAAGAAACCATTGCGATCAGCAACATCACCAGCACGAACGGCAACGGCGCCGGTGTTCGTTTGGTCGACACCCATAGCACCGGCACCGCGTCCATCACGAACTACGCGAACGGGAACGCCACGGCCGGTTCCGGCGGCGGCCTGGCTGGCGAAGGCGTGCTGCGATTCGAGGGCTCCGCGACCGATAAGTTTGCCGGTGATGTCACGATCAGCAACGCCGATATTAAAAACAATCTCGGCTTCGCCTACGACTTCCTCAATGTAGCCAGCACGACCGCAGTCACGCTTGGCACCGGATCGAGTTGGGATGGCGGCACGGGCACCATTTCCGGCGGCTTCCGCGCCGACAATTTCAACGGCACCGTCGACGCCTCGAATACAACGCTTAAGGGAGGCACGCTCGGCGGCATTCAATTGCTGAATGCTTCCGCCGGCACCTTCAATTTTGCTGACACGGTGACGCTCACCGACATCGGCGGCACCGATGTCGACATCGACGGCGGCGCCGGCGATCTATTCACCGGCACGGCTACGATCGGCAGCGCCATCAATAACAGCGACGGCCGCTCGGTCTCGATTCAAGGCGTCAGCGGAACCAATGCCAGTGTGACGCTCAACGGCGATATCAAGGACACCGCCCAAGGCATCCTGGTAAACAGCAACTCGGGCGGCCTCATCCTGTTCGCCGGCGACCTGGATCTCGACACCACGACGAATACCGCCATCACGGTCACCGATAACGCTGGCACCGACGTCGACTTCCCGGGCAAGGTGGATATCACCACCACGACCGGCGACGGCCTCGTCGCTACCGGCGGCGGTACGCTCACGGTCAGTGCTGCTAACAACACGATCACGACCGAGACCGGCCAGATTGCCAAGATCACCGATATGGAGATCTCGACTGGCAATGTGCGGTTTGCGGACGTGAATCGCACGGCTGCGGCAGCCACCAACGCGATTCAACTGGAAAACAATACCGGCTCGGGTTCCATCGATATTGGTCTCACCACCGACACCGCCGGCCAGGCTGGCACGATCGTCGGCGGCACGGCCGAT
>CAZGMU010000481.1:0-3527 GCA_964526975.1 uncultured Planctomycetaceae bacterium | reverse complement strand
GTTACCTTGGCATGTTGGCCCGGTTTGTATTCGGGCGCCGACGTGGTCACTTCCATGTTGAGGATTCGCTTGGCGGGGGGCACATGGATTTCGCGGACCTCGGTGTAGACATGCCCGTCGGCAACGGTCGTTGCCTCGACGAAGAAGTTGGGCATGTCTTTTTGCGTGACGGGGAACTCGAGAACCGTGCTTTTGCCGGTGAGCTTCACGAGTTGCGGCGGCAGATAGATGCTGTTCGACGGGCGGAGGAAAAGCAGCACCGACGAGCCAGGGCGGTTGGTGTTGATTTGTAGCGAGACTTTTTCATCGGGCGCGTAGTCGCGCTTGTCTGGCACGATTTCCAGATTGTTGAAGCGGAACTCGCTGCCATCGAAGCCATCGCCGATGATCGTGAAGAGGTAACCCCCTTCGACTTCGTGACTGGCTTTATCGGTTACCTGGTAGGACAGGCGGTACTGGCCTTTTTCGGAGGCCTTGAGCTGAATTTCGGAGAGGCCTTCGGCATTGGTCGCGAGGCTCCAGTTTTTGACTTCGGTTTCGATAGGTACGTTTTTGGGAGGATTGCCATAGGAGATGTTTCCGTAGGTGATTTTGAGTAGGCGAAGTTTGCCGGGCCCTTCGACTGGCTTGCCATCGAGGCGGCGGGCGGCGAAGTTGGCTTTGATCGTGTCGCCAACGCGGTAGAAGCCACGGTCGACCCACGCGCTGACTTGGAACGGCTGGCGGGCGACGAGAACTTCGCCCGTGCCGACGATCGTGCGGCGTGATTGATCGACGACTTCGGCTTCGATCGAATAACGATGGTCATCATCGGGATGCAGCTCTTTGGCGAGCGACGTGTCGATCTCAACGGAGACCGTGCCATCGGGGCCGATCGGCACTTCGCTTTGCGCGACGATCTCGGGCGGCGAGGGCTGTCGCCAGATCCACCACGGCATCGGACGACGGCAACCCCAATCGCGCCAGCCAGGGTACCAATCGTAGTCGTAAGAAAACCAGCCGTAGCCGGGGCCGTACAACCAATCCCACGGGCCGGGCGGGAACCAGCGGGTGGTGTGCTCGGTGCGCGTGACTTTGTACTTCACCGTGGCGCTGGTGACGGGCGAGCCGAAGTAATACTTCGCGCGGATTTTGGCGGTGATTTTTTCGCCAAGCATCACGGGGTCGGTGGGGGCGTCGATCGTGACTTCGTACTCGGGCTTCTTGTATTCCTCGACGCGGAACGTGCCACCGCCACGGTTGACGACGATGAGTTGGTACTGGCCGAGCGTGGCGTCTTTTGGAAGTTCGAACTTGCCGGCGATGCCGCTGTAGCTGTCGGAGGTGAGCGTTTCGCTGTAGACCTTTTCGTTTTTGGGATTGCGAATTTCCACGTTGAACGATTGGTGGGCAAACTCGGATTTTTCTTCGACGTCGTACCGCGCGCGGCGAATCCAGAGCTTGAACTGCACGGTCTGCGCGGGACGGTAGACAGGGCGGTCGGTGATCGCGAAGGTTTTGACTTCGTTGTATTGGGCGTCGTAATAGTTGCCGCGCCAGATGTTATGGAAGCCGATGTAGGCGAGTCGACCTTCCTTGGTCGTGGCGGTGGCGAGCCATTGGTATTCGCGGGCGGCCGGGTCTTTGCCGTCGTCGGGAATGGGCAGCAGGGCGGTGCCGTTAGAGTCGGTCAGCTCGGCGAAGTTCTTGGTGTCGACCTGGTAGTTGTTGCCATCGTTGACGGTAGGCGAAGAACTCGACGTTGGCCTTCTCGATCGGCGCGCCGGTGACGGCGTCGGCGACGTAATAGAACGACTTGTCCGCCATCGGCTTGCGGGCGATCGCGGTATCGGCGAGCCAGAGGATGATCTGCGAGGTGTTGCCATCGGCGACCTTGGCTGTAACAAAATATGCGCCCGATTTTTGCAGCGGCGTGGCGACGGTAATGCGTTTGTCGAAGTGCTTTTCGCGGGGCTCGATGTCGAGTTTCCAGCGGGCAACTTCAGCGCCGATGTATTTTTTCTGGTCTTCTTGGACGAGCCGGTAGCCGATATCCGAAACGTTCATTTGCTCCCATTGGAGCTGTTTGGGCTTGCTTTTGAGGTAGGCCTTTACATCGTCGAGCAGTTTGCGGACGTCGATTTCCTGGGCAACGAACTCGACTTGCTTGGCGTTGCGAAAGCGGAAATCGACGGTGGCGCCGCGGCCGGCGGGCTGCGACATGACGTTCTCGAACTGCCCCCAATTGCCGACGATTTGTTGGAGGCGGCGTTCCCACATTTTGCGTGGATCGCCCGTGGAACGATCGATGACCTGGCGCCAGTATTCGACGGCACGGGGGTACTGACGGCGATTTTCGAAGATAAACGCGAGCGACCGCGCGGCTTCGAGCGGCAGGTCGTTGGGCTGTTTGGTTGCGGCGTCGGTGTCGCTCAGGATTTGTTGATAGAGCTTGATGTAGTTGTGTTCGTCGGGCAACTTGAATCGTTTGATGCCAGTGGCGAGGCGGGCGATCGTTTCATCGTCGCCGAGCGTCTCGAGGGCCCAGATGCCGGTTTGGAGATCGGTGGAATTCTTGCCACTGGCTTCCCTGGGCATGGGGAAGAAGTAGCCGGACTGGGCCATGGTTTGCACGCCGAATTGCGATTCGAGCATGCGAGCGCGCTCCAATCGCTCGTCGTTGCGGCGAGAGGGCTGCCATTCGACCATCGTTGCGAGGAGCCAGCGCCAGCGCTCGCCGTCGCTCTTGGCATCGTCCCACGACTTGGGCACGGAGTAGAAGACGGGCTCGCCGGCTTCATTGACGGGTGCGCCTTGTTGTCCGAAAGGGCTGGACCAACCTTCTTCGTAATCGGGAAGCTTGTCGAGGTTGGTGAGTGATTGCAGTTGCCAGGGTTGCCGGCCGTAAGTAATCGCTTGCGCGAATTGACGGAGCAACTCGGCGGCGCCAGCTTTGTCATTTTCATTCTGAGCGATCTTCATTGCGGAGAGATAAAGCTGCAGCGCGCGAACGCGATCGCGGGCCGTGGCGTGAACGACCTTGCCTCCGCCGCGATGCTGACCGCGGCTGAACTCGCCGGCGATCATGAAGCCGTAATGGTCGAATGTCAGGTACGAGTGAGCGACGGCCATCTGGACGAGCCAGTCTTTTTTGTGGGCCGCGACGACTTTTTCACGAAACTCGTCGATCTCGTCGCTCCGATTGAGGGCCGGGAGGCAGATCATGGCGGCGTTAAATGCCTTGACCAGGTCGGGCGACGAGGCGTCTTTTTTATCCAGCACGAAGCGGCGCAGGCCCTCGTAGGCGTCTTTTTGGTTGCCGTCTGCCTGGGTCTTAAGCAATTGGTCGAGCGAAGGCGTGGGGGCATTGTCGGCGCTGGGGGCGACAGCCGCCGAGACGGCTAACGCGAGGGCAAAAAAAGTCAATCGAAAAATCATAACAATCCCATTTCCGACGATTCGGCCAAATGTATTTCCGCGATTGGCGAGTGATTTACACAGTTGTACGTGTGGAGGCCGCGAGAGGTCCACACTGTTTTGCGCTGCAT
>CAZGMU010000480.1:241-3540 GCA_964526975.1 uncultured Planctomycetaceae bacterium | reverse complement strand
GCGTAAGCAGCCCCAGGCAGGCACAGATTTTCAAGTTGTACTGTTCCTTGATCTGCGGCACGATTGACGTAACGGCGGCCATTTCCCGTTCGTTCGGCCCGCGTGCCGAAATCACGATGCAATACGTCTTAGCTTGGCGTTCGGCGGCTAGCCGTGCGCCATCAAGCAATTTGTCGCGGCTGAGAATATTGTAGCGCGGAATCTCCGCCTCGGAGACCTTCGATTGCGAGCAGTAGCTGCAATCCTCTGGGCAGAGACCGCTTTTAGCATTCATCAAGAAATAGAGTTGCACCTGGTTGCCGAACGACCGGCGGCGAACCCGATAGGCAGCTGACAGTAGGTCGAGCAGTTCCTCATCCGGGCATTCGAGCACCGCCAGGGCCTGTTCACGCGAAATCGTCACGCCCGCCAGAACGTCGTCGGCCAGTTCTTGCCAAGGGCTGGTCGTTGCGCTGCGGTCTGTTTCGGTTTCCAGGCAAGGTGCTGTCACGGTGGTCTTCTCCTGCTACTTAGTGGACGAACCGTAGTATCGCTGCCAAGCGATTCTATGCAAGGGGAGACTTTCGCTGGGGTTTTGCATTAGCGAATACCATTGCGGAGTATGGATATGTTGCTCTCCCGGCCGGAACGGCCGGGCTATATAGCCGATCCGTCTCCGATCGGTCCTAGTGCTGCCAACTGCGTAGTCTGGCCGCAAATCTATACTGCTCACGTTTCGCCACTACAGCATTCGATGGAATCCTCTCGCGGAGCGAGAGAAGTACATTTATAAATGGGGAAGTATGTCGCGTTATCATTTAGTTCGCGTAGGGGCCATGGGCCAAGTTGGACGCTTTACGGCGGTCGATGCCGTGCGCTATCCACGACGCAGTCGGGTAATCGTGCGAACGCGTCGCGGACTCGAATTGGGCGAAGTCTTGAGCCCACCCGAGGAAGGCGACGATGACCGGCCCCACTCCGACGGCGAGTTACTGCGCGGCATGACCGTACAGGACGAGCTTTTGCATGCCCGGTTGGAAAAAAACCGCCAAGATGCCTATGCCGCCTGTGCGACTATGTTGGCTGAGGCCGGTTCGACGGTGGTGCTTGTCGACGTGGAACATCTGTTCGACGGTCAGGGGCTGTTCTTCTACTTTCTGGGCGATGTCACTTCAGAGTTGGAGTCCTATACCGAACGCCTGGCCGAGGCCTATGAGACGAAGGTTCAATTTCGGAAATTTACTGAAACACTGATCGAAGGTTGTGGCCCGGGCTGCGGCACCGAAGAAGCGAAAGGGCAAGGCGGGTGTGATAGCTGCTCATCGTGCGCCGTGGCCAACGCCTGTGGAGTAAAGCACTGATCACGCTGAAGATGACGTACCCAAATAGTTGGCGTAACCGATCACAATGGTCGAGCCAATCAAGATCAGAATGCCAGACCAGACCAGCATTTTCGTTTTCATCGTTGTTCCTCGCCACTCATGGAAAACGATGCCCCATAGATTAAGAAACACAACAATGAACGCCATGTGGATCGACCAGCTCGAAAACTCAAACTGTCTGCCAAGCTTGGTCTGCCCCATGCCGTAGAAGAAGAATTGGCAAAACCATGTCACGCCGCTCAGCCACGCGAGAAGCACGTTTGGCAGGTAAGTGTGATTTGGGCGAACGTAGTCGGAGAGGGTACGATTCTTTAGATTCATTGCCAAGCAGCAGAGCGCATTGCTCAAAAACCCGCCGGAGAGAACGGCGATGAGAACGACGTTGTTCGAATAGAGCGAGTCGGTTCCGAATTGTTCGGAAATTTCGGCGATGGGTTTGCCGGCGTTTAGGCCGAAAGCGAAACACGCGCTCAGAATGCCGGCCAGGACGGCAACGAACAAACCCAGACCCAACTTGAACTCCTTGTTCTCGCCACCGACGGTGGATGATGACAGTTCGAGTTCCCGGCGTCGTCCGGCCAGGCCGCAAAGTGCGATTCCGAACCCGCACAGCGCGATCCCGCCGAGAACGACTTGCCCGGTCGTCGTGCGGAGAAGGCTCCCGGCGGTTCCATCGAAAATGGGCGGAATAAGTGTTCCGAACAACATGCAAAAACCGACCGCAATCGAGCCGCCAAGCGCGATGCCAAGGTAGCGGTTCGCCATACCGTATGTCACATTGCCAAACCCCCACACGAAGCCGAAGAAGATCGCCAAAGCAATCGCCCGGAGATTTGATGCAAATGCCTGGGAGATGACCTCGCCGAGTTGTGGCGTAGTCAGGCTGGCGGCAATCCACGGAGCGGCCAGCCATGCGGCGATGCCCATCACCAGCCAGGCTGTTTCCCACGACCAGCCACGAATCTTTTTCAGCGGCGAATAGAAGCTGCCGGCCGCGAATCCGCCGATCGCGTGAAGCAGAATGCCGATGACAGGGTTTGGAGTCATGGCACTCATTGTGACGCGAAGGCGGCGTTATTCAATCGGAACTTCCGAGAGAAGCCAAGAACTCGGTCATTTCACCGGCCGCGTGTTGGTCATTTTGCAGGTGTGCTGCGGCGATGCCGTACTTGAGGATGTCGCGGGCTTCGTCTGCTCGCCCCAGTCGCACGAGCTGCTGACCCGCCATGAAGAACGCCGGCACGTACGGTGGCTCATCGCGCGCGAGTTCGGCGAATCGCGCGAGGCTGGCGTCGTGATCGCCCTCCTTATCGAGTTCCATCGCCAGACTATAGCGAAGAAACGTATCGCCGGGGTCATCGGCGAGCATGGCTTCGATTTTTTCACGACGAGACATAGTGACACAATGATTGGATGATTTTTACAGATTGCCAGATAGCACCCAAAGCGAGCCGGCATCGCTGTCTTTTCCATCGCCCGAGGCCGTAACGTAAAGTGAGCCGTCTACCGCAAAGGCGAGTGCTGTCGGATAGGGAATTTCCGTAATTTTGACTGCCGCCACGGCAGCATCCGGCTTGGTCGAGCGATCGATGCGGTAAATTCCTGCCGGATAGTTGCCGGCCGTGGCGGCGTTGGCCACGTACAGGTTTCCTGTTTTAGAGCTGTAAGCAAGCCCCACGATGCGACTCAATTCCGTTGGTAACTGCATTATGATTCGTCGATCGAGCGGGCTGAAAAAGGTCAGTCGGCTGGGCCGAGCAGGATCGGCGGCAACATTCGTGGCGGCCGTTACATAGCCGCTTTTTCCCACGGCCATTCCGCCAATGTGAAAGTCTGGGACGACGCCTTCGAAGCGAGCCGGCACCGATTCACCCAGCGTGCCCGCGCGAATCGGCACGTAAACCATGCCTGCCGGGTGCCCTTCGGCAGGCGCGGCGG
>CAZGMU010000480.1:0-210 GCA_964526975.1 uncultured Planctomycetaceae bacterium | reverse complement strand
CTCGATCGTTGGCCTGAGTCCTCACCAGACTACGAAATAGATAAGGCTTGAAGTCTGCTTCTTTCGCAGCTTCCGGCAGGTGGGCTTCGTGCTTGAATTGGTCGCTCGTCCGCGGTGATTCAGGCTCGGTTAGCTCGTACAGGCGAACGAACGGTGTGCCGTCGGCGTCGCCGCCAGCGGCCACCAGTCGTAAGTGATCCAAGAACAGCA
>CAZGMU010000479.1:1844-3549 GCA_964526975.1 uncultured Planctomycetaceae bacterium | reverse complement strand
GTTCGGCGATGGCCGCAAGCGACCGCTCGCAATGGATTACGAAAAGGGATTCGCTAAGGCTCCGACGACAGCGGATGGTGACGCCAGTTGGCAAAAAATATCACGCTTGGTCGACGCGCGACCGGGCGACGTAATCGCCTGGCGTCACGAGAAGCCCAAGCCCGGCAATACCGGCCATGTGGTAATCGTCGACCAGCGTCCTGTCGTCGAAGAGGATGGGATCGTGCGGGTCGAGATCATCGACTCGACCACGCTCCCGTCCAGCGATCTCGCAGGCAAAGGAAAAAGTGGCGTTGGCCGACGCACGATGTGGCTAACCGTCGACAAAGATGGCCACCCTACCGCCACAATCCGCGGCAAACGCACCGCACAGCCCAAAGTAGAAGCCATCTCCATCGGGCGAGCCCTGCCAGCAACAGCTAAACGAACTGCGGCACGTCCGGCGGCGTAGTTCGTAGATGATGTGCGTATTGGGACGGGAGCGCATGGCCGGATAGGGCCATACCACTAATGCCAACCATGACTATTCTTTTCGGTAGTCGCCCCGGCTGAAATACTTTTCCAGCCAGCAATAACAGATGATGAAGAAATAGCGGCTGCCCATCTCACGAATCTTGAACTTGGCGACTCCATGCCGTCGGTTGCGCCAGGTGATCGGAATCACTGTCCACGTATAGCCTCGGACAATTGTCTTGAGCGGCAACTCGACTGTCAGATTGAACTGGGGCGAGAGAAATGGCCGCAATCCGTCCAGCGTCGATTTGCGGTACGCCTTAAACGCATTGGTGGTATCGTTCAGTCGAACACGGAATGCCGTCTTAATGAACAGGTTACCCAGGCGATTGATCGCATACTTCACCTTCGGGTAGTCGATCACCCCGCCGCCTTTGACGAACCGGCTGCCGAAAACGGCGTCATAACCTTCGCCAAGCTTCTCCCAATAGCTGACCACATCGCGACAATCGTCCGACTCATCGGCCATCATGATCACCACCGCGTCGCCCTGCGCAGCGTTCAGGCCGTGAATTACTGCCCGACCAAATCCGTGCAACCCCTGGTTCTGCAGCGGTTTGAGTTCGGAAATCTTCGCGCTCAGCTGCTGCAGTAAATCCCAAGTACGATCCTGGCTTCCATCGTCCACCACGATGATTTCGTGCGGGATACCCTTTCCGCGCAGTTCGACATGCAAGTGCTCAACCGTCGTGGCGATGCAGCCTTCCTCATCACGTGCGGGGATGACCACCGACAACATCGTCAGCGGTGGTGCGTTGGGATTGGGTGTGTTGGCCACGGGCTGAGCTTTCATTTGTTGCTCGATAGCTCCAACCAATTCGGGTTCTGACGATGATGTTCGGCGATCCCAGACAAGATTTGTTGCAGCGATGTCTGGGGCCGCCAGCCGAAAGCGTGCGCCACGCGTTGATTATCCATCACCATCCATGGCACGTCGAACGGCCGCGGCGTGCCGTCGGGTTGCACTTCGTGCTTTCCAAATTCTCTCTCACACCAACGGCTGAGTTGTGCGAGCGACATCGCATTGGTTGCCCCGCCACCCACATTCCAGATCTTGCCATCACTCACCTGTGGTTGATCCATCTGGAGCAGAACGAGTTCAGCAAGATCGTCAGGATGAATTGCGTCACGCACCTGGTGCCCGGTGCCGTTGAAGCCCCAGGCGTAGGTGTTGCCGTCGGAGCCGAGCGCG
>CAZGMU010000479.1:1089-1834 GCA_964526975.1 uncultured Planctomycetaceae bacterium | reverse complement strand
CCGTCGGCTCGCATAGGAGCGGATCCAGAATGAGTAGATCCCCTGCTCCGCGACGCCAAATTGAGTCTCACCAGCCAACACACCGCATCGATTCACCACGACTGGAAAGCCAAAGGCCTGGCCATACTCGAGCGCAAGTGACTCCGAGGCGAGCTTCGTGGCGCCATACAAGGAAACAGGCGGCGCCGTCGAAAACTCTTCGTTGAGACCGCGCGCCGTTACACCAACTGGAGCAGCGTGCGAATCGTCAAAGGCAAACGCTGCGTCGACAGTTTTCAGTGGAATCTTCGTGAGCGCGGGGATATTGTAAACGCGATTGCTCGAGAGCAGGACAAAACCCGCTTTGCGCTGCTTGGCATATTCGAGCAGATTGATACCGCCGAATAAGTTGTGCTCCATCAACTGTCGGCTACTCGCGCCGCCGCCGATGCCAGCCATCACGCTGGGGTTCGCCGCCGCGTCGACGATCCAATCGCAATCGGGCAGCGTATCGACATCGCTTGCGCAACGAATGTCGCGATGCGAAACCTGTACCCCCTCCCGCTGAAGGTAGAGCCGGTTGGTCTCGCTGCCGGGCCGGCAAAAGTTGTCTATACCGGATACTTTCAGGTCCGGCCGCAAGCGGCGCATGGCGAAGGCAATTGTGCTGCCGACGAAGCCGCAAATGCCAGTAATTAGAACGTGCATGGCGATGAGGAGTGGAAGAAGACGAAGCCCAATTAAACCTGCGACGGTACTTGACCGC
>CAZGMU010000479.1:0-1079 GCA_964526975.1 uncultured Planctomycetaceae bacterium | reverse complement strand
GATTCTGCGTTACTTGCTCTTCAATCGATCCCGCCAGGCATCGACGATTTCCTGAATCGTCTGGCTCAAGCTCTTGGTGATGTCCCACTCAGGATAGTGCGACTTCATCTTCCGCAGATCGCTGTAATATACGATATGGTCACCGATGCGATTCTCATCCACATAGCTGTATTGCTGCTTCTTGCCGGTCATCTCCGCGGTTATGGCAAACGCTTCGAGAATCGAGCAAGAGTTCGCTTTACCACCGCCCAGGTTGTAAACCTCTGCAATTCGCGGTTTCTGATAGAACGCATACATGAACGCAGCAACATCTTCGGAATGAATGTTGTCGCGAACTTGTTTGCCTTTATAGCCAAAGACTTTGTACTCGCGGCCTTCCAGATTGCACTTCACGAGGTAGCTCAAGAACCCATGCAGCTCGACGCCTGAGTGGTTTGGCCCGGTCAGGCAGCCGCCGCGCAGGCAGCAAGTTGGCATCTGAAAGTACCGGCCATATTCCTGCACCATAACGTCCGCCGCCACTTTCGATGCCCCGAATAACGAGTGCTTCGACTGATCGATTGAGAAGTCTTCGGCGATACCGTGCTCATACGACGCGTCATCGTAGTCCCAACGCGTCGGCTCTTCTTTCAAGCGAATGGTGTTCGGCCGATCGCCATACACCTTGTTCGTCGACATGTGGATGAATGGCGACTCGGGGCAGGCGCGGCGTGCCGCTTCGAGCATGTTCAACGTGCCGACTGCATTGGTGTCGAAATCGTCGAATGGAATTGCGGCCGCACGATCATGCGACGGCTGCGCCGCCGTGTGAATAATCACGTCCGGACGCACAGACGCGATCAACTCGACGACGCCCTCGCGATTGCGAATATCCATCTCATGGTGATGAAAGCTCTTGAGTCGCGACTCCAGCCGCTGCTGATTCCAACGCGTGTCGCCAGAAGGGCCGAAAAAGACCGCACGCTGATTGTTGTCGACGCCATGAATCTCGAAGCCACGCCGACTGAAATCAACGCAAACTTCCGAGCCGATGAGGCCAGATGAACCGGTAACCAGAGCTTTTTTCACGGAAGTTCTAA
>CAZGMU010000478.1:0-3590 GCA_964526975.1 uncultured Planctomycetaceae bacterium | reverse complement strand
ATGTTAGGTGCCAGTTGTGTTTAGATTATTCACCACCTATTACGAAGACTCGGACGAAGTGCGCCAGCGAGATCTAGATTTAGCGTTAGGCAGCAACTGCGATTCGTTTAATGCGGTTTACGTGCTATCTCAAGCAGGACGGAGGCCGGAAGCCGCCGGACCAAACTGCGAATGGATCGTAAGAGAAGATCAGCAAAAACTTAGCCAATTGCTAGACTTAGCATGCGCCAATACGAATGACGGGGATGTCGCTGTCATCGCCAACAGCGACATCCTTGTTCCTGGTTGGACATTGAGGAAAATTAACTCCTCGCTACAGCCCAATGAAGTCTTTGCGCTCTCGCGATGGGATATTTTATCGAGCGGCATCCACCTCTACGAACGCCGCGATTCACAAGACGCCTGGGCGTTTCGCGGTCCACCCAAACCAAGCATTGGCGGGGATTATGTAGCAGCCCCGGGGATCGATAACCACTTCGCCGCGGAATTATCCGCCGCCGGCTACACAGTCCTCAACCCCGCCAGGGACGTTGTAACTTATCACGTCCACATGCTCCCGAAGCGGAACTGCAATGATCCAAAGAGCCGCATTCCGTTGCCGTATTTGTTTGTGTCGCCGTCGCGGTTGGGAGAGTCGCCGCAGTACCACAAGCCCACGCGGGCCAGCAAGCAGGCAAGTAGTTTCCAACGATGAAAATTGACGGAATTACCGTGTGTGTCGGGCGCCGCTACTGCGACCTATTTGCGCGCACCGCTCCCTATTGGCTGGCCACGCTCGATTCGCTCACGATCGTCACGAAGCCGGATGATGCGATGTTCCGCTGCCCGCCGCCGCACGCCAACTACGGCTGCGAAATCAAGATCGTGGCGACCGAGGCGTTTGCCGCGAATGGAGCCCATTTTAACAAAGGAGCGGCGCTCAATCATGGCTATTCGCTCGCCGCGCCTCGTCATTGGGTGTTGGCCTTCGATGCCGACATGCAGCCGCCGCACGATTGGCGTCGCCGCGCGGAAGCGGTCGCAATTGCGGGCAATCTGTATGGTGCTCGCCGCTCGAATCGTCGCCACTTCGAGCCGTTTGGTTACTTCCAATTGTTCCACGCCCATGATCCTGCCGTCGCCGCGCCACCGTTTGCGGAGTGCTACGGCCACGCTGGCAGGTACGACAAAGATTTTTTGGAGCGGTGGCCGGCCAATCGCCGCGTAAAGCTGCCGTTTCGCCTCTCGCACCTGGGCGAGCCCGCCAAACATTGGCACGGGGAAGGCAATGAGCACCTAACCGCTGCGCTTCTGCGCGACGGCGTGGCCGCATATCGGGAGCGAGACGAGAAATTGCCGGTGGCCTCGCTGCCCGATGATCGCCGCTGAAACTCGATTTGGTCGCCGCTGAAACTCGATTTGGTCGCCGCATGATCCGTGCACCACAAACCGACACGAATGAGCCGAAGGGCATTAGCTGTCCTAGTTGCGGTTGCCGGCATTTGGAGTGGGGCTATACGCGTGACCGTGGCAAGGTGCGTGTCCGAGTCAGGTTTTGCCGTGCGTGTGGCCGTCGAATCGTCACGCACGAAAGAATTGTTGGTGGCCCACACGACCGGGATTAGGTCGCCACGCAGCTAAGCACCAGGCGGCATCTCGTAGCGACTCTACGCCTCGTATCCAGCGCCGAAGAGCGCATCCAAAAACTGCTCTCCGACCTCGTAGGATAGATCGGTGTCGACTTTAGCCTGCGCCACGTGGCTGACGAGGCAGTCGATCTCCGCAGCGGAGACGGAATCGTTGATCCATTGCGCGATTAGCTGGATTGTTTTGGTGTCGGTCACGTTAACTCCTCAATTTGATGTTGGCCTTCGTTCGTGCAATCGGGGCAGTCCCACTCTTGAAAGTGATCGTCCCAAATCCAGCCTTCGCCGATTGGGTCGCGCGACTTCGCGCCGCAACACGAGCAGATTGCCGGTTCAATATCAACCACGTATCACCCGTAATTTCTGGGTGGCGCTTTACCAGCCGCTCGCGCATTAAACTCGTCAAGCGAAAATTCTTCGACTAACGATTCGTCGGTGTAAATTCTCACGGTCGCACCGACACCGCCGCACACCAAACACTCGGCCAGCCGAACGTGCTCGCCAATTTTTGACTCGGCCGCCGCCAACGTGCTGGTATCAGCGGGATCAATCCGCGCCGAAAACAGTTCGGTTTCGTGGCCCGCTTGGCAAGCAATCGCCACTTTGAAAAAGTACGGCTGCACGTTGTCCTCCCAAAGGTGTCCGCCCCGCCGCCTTGCGGCCGAGAACTTGGCGAGCTGGCGGGGCGGACGATTGGTCAATGTCACCCCCACCACTCAGCGACCTGCTCAACGTGCTGGTTATTGGCGGAGTCAAGTTTTTCGACGGAGGAGCTGGCAACCGTGTTGCCGCGAACGTCGCTGACTGGATCGCCTTCGTCGTCCGTGGTAAAGCCACCGTCTTCCCACGACTGGCCGACAAACTGTATGGTGCGCCCGACGTGCATGAACGCCCAGAAGAAGCACAAACCCTCTTGCTCGGCGGCTTTCCACGATTCACTCTTTTGAACTTTCACAGCCATCTTTCCAATCTCCTTGCCAAAGGAACCTGCGAGCTAACCAGCTCGCTTCGTGTTAGTTGGTAAAAGTGGGCAGTTTTTTGTGTTGCCCAGCACGGTCGCTCCGTGGAGCGTTGCCTGCGAATTCCACCGGCTGGCCGAAGCCGCCGGACTGTCTTGTTGCGGAAAGTGTTACCAATCCGCAACTACTCAGGAGGCAAAGTTTAACTCGCCAAAATCGCAGTCACTTCAAGGTCGTCCAATCCGCAACGCCGTCCAAGCAAGCCCAAAAATAATCACGAAAACAACTTCCGGTAGCCGCCGCCCGAAACCATCTTGCGATCGTGCCGCGAGCGTGCGTCAACCTCTGCCGAAGCGGCTGCCTCGCGCCAGTCGCGAACAAAGCCTTCGCTGGCCAGCACACCCTCCGCTCGCCGCAGGGCCTCTTCCGCCGAATCGAAGAGGCCGCCACTGATCCCGAGGCTGCCAAAGAATCCGTAAGACCACCCGCCGTCTTCCCCCTCGACGAATCTGACCACTGGTCGCGCCTCGCGAATCACACAGCCGAATTTGCCAAATTTCGGCAAGTCGCACTCGCTGCCGTTGTCGACCCGGATCGATTCGCCACGGAACCAAGTGCCGTTGGCCTGGTCGCGGTCGCGACTGGCGGCAGCGTGCCAGCGTGCCAGCGCCGCGTGATCGTTGGCGGGGAGGCCAGCGGCAAGCAGCTTTGCGATTCTTTCTTCGCGGCCTCGCTTGCGCCAGTTCAGGACGTGCTCAGCGGTCACAATCAGATCAAAATTCGCGGCCATCGGATTTCTCCTTGTTGCGGCTTTCGCCTATCGTTTTGCGGCTCACTGCCGCGTCATGCCCCCATTATACATCTGTTATCGGCGATAACAATAGGAATCCGAAAAGATTTTCTGAAATACTCGAAAACTCCTTGTTTTACAGTGCTTTTCGTTTCTTCTTTTTTTTCTGAAAACCAGGATTGCCAGCCTGCGAACGGACGATTTCCCGAAGTTTCT
>CAZGMU010000477.1:0-3601 GCA_964526975.1 uncultured Planctomycetaceae bacterium | reverse complement strand
CCTGCTTCCCGAGATCAACTGGACCTTCGAAAGCGTTTGTCAGAAGGTGTTGGAACGCGAGCAGCAAGGCAAGAAGTTCACGTTGATCGTCGTCGCGGAAGGCGCCTCGTTGCCAGATGGTGGGATGGTCGGTCAACACCATTCTGGGCGTCAGGCCAAGCTTGGTGGAATCGGAGAGATCGTGGCTCGCGAAGTTGAGAAACGGTTGCTGCGTGAAACTCGGGTGGTGGTCTTAGGTCACTTGCAACGAGGTGGGGCGCCAACCACGTTCGATCGTGTGCTGGCGACGCAGTACGGGGCGCATGGCGTGCGGTTGATTGTCGAAGGACGCTTGGGCGAAATGATCTCCTACTCACCGCCCGATATGAAGAGCGTCCCCATCATGAAGGCCGTCAATCGGATTCGACAGGTCGAGGCGCATGGCGCCGCGGTGCAGGCGGCTCGCGCACTGGGCATCTGCTTTGGGGACAACTCGAGCCGCAACCCGTTCCACACTCCTACGGAGAGCGAATCGCGGATGACTGCCACCGAGCAAGCAGCCCTATCGACACTCGAAATAGCCGAATGTGCGCTGCCGCTGGCCATGGTTGGGAATTGACACAAGTTGCTGAAGAGTATCCGGAAATTTCGGGTGGCACGCCCTGAGTCTTCGAAGGGCGTGGAGTTGGGCAACTCGGGACCACGCCCTTCCCAAAGCGTCAGGGCGTGCCACGCTACGCCGTTCACCTTTTCAATAGCCACGAAAATCACAAAAAAGCACGAAAAGCAGACGCCTTTTTGTGACTCTTCGTGTTTTTCGTGGCCAGAACTTTAAAAAGCTCACGCAAAGGCGCTAAGGCGCAAAGAATACGAAATGCATTTACCACGAAGAACACCAAGATCACGAAGAAGGAGAAAGGAGTAGAGCCTTTTCACCGCTTCTTCGAAGTTTCTTGGTGTCCTTCGTGTTCTTCGTGGTTCCATCCAGTCTTATCTTTGCGTCTTAGCGCCTCTGCGTGAGTCTCTTTTGAAAAGGTTAACGGCGTAGCGTGCCACCCATTCGCTCGAATTCCCAAACGGCTTATGTTACTTTGACCGTCGCTTCACGGCGTAGCCGTACTGGGTCGGCCAAGTCGGTTCCGCGCCAAGCTCGCGCTCGGCTTTCAGTGCCCAGTAGGGCTCTCGCAATAGTTCGCGTGCGAGAAAGACGAGATCGGCATCTCCGCCCGTAATAACCTCGTTGGCGTGCGCGGCTTCGGTGATCAGTCCAACGGCGCCGGTGGCGATTCCAGCTTCATCGCGAATGCGTCGGGCGAAAGGCACCTGGTAGCCCTTACCTACGGGAATTCTCGCGGTAGGCACTAGCGCGCCGGAAGAAACATCCATTAAATCGACGCCTCGTGCCTTCAACTCACGAGCAAGAGCGATCGACTGTTCGATGTCCCAGCCTCCCTCAACCCAATCAGTTGCCGAGATGCGAACAAACAACGGCATGTCGGCTGGCATGACTTGACGCAACCGGTTCGTCACTTGGAGCAGCAGCCGCATCCGGTTTTCCAGACTGCCGCCGTATTCGTCGGTTCGCTCGTTGCTAAGCGGCGACAAAAACTCATGAAGCAGGTAGCCATGCGCGGCATGGATTTCAAGAATTTGGAAGCCGGCGGTAATAGCTCGGCGCGCCGCCGCTTCGAAGGCGTCGGTTACGGTTGCAATTCCTTTCGCATCGAGGGGTGTGGGAATTGGGCTACCTTCATCGAATGGGATCGCGCTGGGGGCATAAACCGGTCGCCACCCTCCGTTCGTTTCAGACAACGGGGCGCCGCCGCGCCAAGGCACATCGCAACTTGCCTTGCGACCAGCATGGGCAAGCTGAATGCTGGGAACCGCTCCTTGCAATTCAACAAAACGGGCAATTCGAGCTAACGGCTCGATGTGGTCGTCTGACCAGATTCCCATATCGCCCGGCGAGATACGGCCTTCGGCCGAGACGGCAGTCGCCTCGACCATGATGAGGGAGACGCCGCCGGCCGCGCGGCTACCAAGGTGGACCAGGTGCCAGTCGTTGGCCATGCCATCGACAGCGCAGTATTGGCACATTGGCGACATCACGATGCGATTGCGTAGCGTCACGCCGCGAAATGTTGCCGGCGTCAGCAGATCGAGTTCTGGGATTTCGCGGTCGTGATCGGCACCAGCCGGACAGCCATGCCCCATTGCTTGGCTGGCTGCTTGGTCTCCAGAATTGCTCATGCTTATTCTCCCTTGGCGACGTTTTAGCTTTATTGTCTGTGTTTGTGAGATCAATCCTACGAATAAACCGTCTTTGCGGCATGGAGGCAAGTGCCTCGCGATCCGCTAGCATTTGAGCAGCAAGAGACCAATTGGTCGACGATCCGCTGTTATCATGGGGCGGATAAGACGCAACAATGTTGGGGCGACCCGCTAGACGTGGACCGCGTTCATCGCACGGGCAAAAGGATTTTATCGCACGATGGCACCACTGAAATGCGTTTCATTGTTGGCTCTGCTGGTTACGATTGCAGTTGCCTCCGATCCGGCTTCTCGCAAGCTTGCCATTGGAGACAAGTTCGCGGCGACCGATACATTGGCCTGCGGCGAGGATCCGAGTGAGGATGCGAAGGAATGCCTGGCGGCTCTTTCGTGGTCGCCGAATAAATTTATGGTGCAGTTGGAAGCCGCTCAACCGGGCAATGGTGACTTTCTCGTTCGCTTTCCCTCGCCCAAGCCGCTGGGTGATCGCACAAACGATCTGGTCGCCATGGAATGGTACGCCGATCACGACGCCCAAGGCGCGATCCGCTCGGCGCGGGCGGTTGTGGTGGTGCATGAATCGGCCCGCAGCATGCCCGTCGGCCGGATGATCGCGCGGAGCCTTAACTGGCAGGGGTTGCATGCGTTTTTGATCCATTTGCCCAACTATGGGGCGCGTCGTACTCCAGGTAGTCCATCCTCCTACGAGCGCATTTTGCCCATGATGCAACAAGGCGTTGCCGACGTGCGCCGCGCGCGCGATGCCGTAGTCGCTTTGCCGCATGTCGATGGAACTGTCGTCGGGTTGGAAGGGACGAGCCTGGGCGGCTTCGTTACAGCAACTGTTGCCGGTCTGGATCGTGGGTATGACCGCGTGTTTATTCTACTGGCGGGTGGAAATATCGCGGATGTAATCCTACACGGCTCGCGCGACGCGGCGAAGGTACACGAGAAGCTACTTGCAGCGGGACTGACCGACGAACAAATCAAGGAAGCAGCTCACCGAATCGAGCCGCTACGACTGGCCCACCGAATCAACCCGGCAACGACCTGGCTCTATAGCGGTGAGCTGGATACAGTTGTTCCTCCCAGTAGTTCGCTCGCGTTCGCAAAAGCGGCCAACCTTCCTAAAGACCACCACGTCGAGTTTGCGGCCGATCATTACTTGGGAATCGTTTATCTTCCATCCGCGGTGATGCAGATTACAGAGCGGATGAAAGAACCGATTACCACGAAGGCGAAGCCGCTGCCTGTTTCGCAGTAATTCAGTAGCCACGAAAAACACAAAAAGGCACTAAATGCTTCTAACAAATGGAACCGCCAAGTCGCCAAGTATGCCAAGGAAGACAGA
>CAZGMU010000476.1:0-3608 GCA_964526975.1 uncultured Planctomycetaceae bacterium | reverse complement strand
CGTCGAACGCAATCGGCCATAAACATCGAGTGCAAGCCGGCCATGCGGCGTCAGTCGGGCACCACCACCTACCTTGCCACCAACCGCCGCAACGACGAGGGGCTCGCCTGCCGCCTCGTTCACTTCCTGGATCAGGTTCCAGGCTCGGCGATAGGACATTCCGGCCGCTTTGGCCGCCTTGGTAATGCTGTACTCGCTATCGATGGCCGCCAGCAGCTCCGCCCTGCCCTCGCCAAGCACGGCCTGCCCTTCGCGCTCCACCCAGACGCGTACGCCGACCTTCCAGTCGCTAGCCCAGTGTGCTTTGGCCATTGGTTGACTTTCCCCGCGATTTACAGCTAAAATCGACCGCTATATCCGATTGTGCATAACGCTTTTGGCCGCGCCCATGACTGCCCGAAATCATCAACGTGCCGATGCAGGTGTCAGGTGTCAGGTGTCGGGTGTCAGGGTTTCTACTGACACCCGACACCTGACACCTGACACCTGCCCTTGTCTCGGCCGACCTACTGGTTTTACTCTAATCGAGCTGTTGGTCAGCGTCAGCATCATCGCGTTACTGGTGGCGATTCTCCTGCCGGCCATCCTCTCCGCCCGCGCGACGACGCGACGAACCGTTTGTGTTTCCAGCTTGAGGCAGTGGGCGCTGGCTGTCCGTATGTACGCCGATGCCCATCACGGCCGGCTGCCGTACCGCGGGCAAGGTGTTCAGCCGACGACACGGCTTGATGCGATGGACGATTGGATTAACGCGATCCCTCCATTCGCCGAAAGTCCGCCTTACATCGATTTGGTGAACGCGAAACAGAAGCCGCAGCCCGGCGACAGCAGTATCTGGATGTGTCCGGACGCCATCAGCCTGGACCAATTGCGTGATAATGAGCTGAACCCGACCACGGCCAAGAAGATCGACCAGGCAACGTTCTTCGCCTACGGCATGAATATGGCCCTGTCGACGCCGTACATGGGCCGGCCCGATCGCGTTGATAAAGTTGGGCCCCTGCAAACGATGGTCTTCATGGCCGATGCGCTCGGCCCATATTGTTCGGTAATTCCCCACAAAAACGATTACACGCCGGTCGCCCGGCATATCGGCGGGACGGTCAACATCGCGTTCCTCGATGGGCATGTGGAAACGTACGCCGGCGATGATGTGGGGTGCCGCGTGGGCGATCCGAAGCGGCCGGATATTGTTTGGTATCCGCCCAATTCGTTGTGGCCGGGGCCACCGAAATAGTACACGCAGCAAAATTGCTTCCGTTTGTTGTTTAAGTGATTGATCCGACACCAAGTAATTAGAAAGTGACAGCTAATGAACATCATTCGATTCACCGTGGCCCTACTCGTTTTATCATTGCCTCAAGCGGCATGGTCGATCGACCTGGGCGCGGCCAAGGACAACACCATCTTTCAAGATCAGCAGAATAACAGCAACGGGAAGGGGCAAGTGATTTTTGCCGGCAATAACAACAACAAATCGCCTCGCCGTGGGCTGATCCAATTCGATGTGGCAAATGGAGTCCCGGCCGGCGTCACGATCACGAAGGCGACGTTGACCCTCACATTGGCAAATGCCCCGCAGCCTGCGACGGCGGCGACGATCGACCTCCGCCCGCTTTCTGCTGATTGGGGCGAGGGAAGCGCGAACGCTGGATCATCGAGTGGAATGGGCCAAGCGGCAGGTGCCGGCGATGCGACTTGGCTCGCAAACAAATTCGGAACATCGACTTGGACATCTCCCGGCGGCGATTTTGGCGGAATTAGTGCCAGTGTTTCGGTCTCAGGCCCGGTCGGAACGGCTTATTCATGGAGCTCTACCGCTTACCCGGCGATGCTTACCGATGTCATCAATTGGTATAACAATCCCGGCAGCAACTACGGTTGGGCGCTCGTCAATCAAAGCGAGGGGATTAACGATCAACAAACCGTGAAAGGTTTTTCGTCGCTAGAAGCTACGTCGCCCGGCGCGCGGCCGGTGCTGAGCATCGAATATGTCCCGGAACCGACTGCACTGAGCCTGTCCTTGCTTGCAAGCCCGCTGTGGTGGATGCGCCGCCGCACGCGTGACACAGACAGGAAATGAGGCAAATGAAATGCGGCGCGTCCGATTTCAATTGCTGGCGTTTGCACTGGCTCTCTTTCCATCGACTGCCCTTCCGACGACGGTGGCACTCGTGGCGAGCAAAGACAACTCGATCTTCGGCAACAACGTCGACTACAGCAACGGCGGCGGTGCGGGCATCTTCGTCGGCACGACGAACGACACGCAGGACAATTCCTTGCGCCGCGGACTGCTCGCGTTTGATATCGAGAGCGCCGTACCAGCGGGTGCGACGATCTCTGACGTCAATCTAACGATGTACCTCGGTCAAGCGTCCATGGCGAGCGGTGTACGAACGATCGACCTCCATCGGCTCAAGGTCGATTGGGGCGAGGGAACGGCTGGTAGTGATACAACTTCGATCGCGGGCACTGGCACCGGCTTTCCTGCTTCCGAGGGCGATGCCACTTGGAATCAGCGGTTCTTCCAGCAATTCGATTGGACTGGCCCAGGCGCGGAAGGTGACTACCTTTCGACCATCAGCGCCAGCACAGACGTGGGCACGGTGCTCGACATGCCTTACACATGGCTCTCGACGCCGACGCTCATCGCCGATGTGCAAGGTTGGCTCGACCAGCCCACAACCAACCACGGCTGGATCATGATCGACCAGGTGGAGAATGTGCGGCAAACGGTTAAAGGATTCTACTCACGCAACGCGATCGAAAAGAATAATCAAAGCGGCGTTCCGCTCCCGGCCGAATGGCGACCGACTCTGGAGATCACCTATGCCCTGAGTGCATTGCCCACGGGCGACTACAATGGCAACGGCATCGTCGATGCGGCCGATTATGTCGTTTGGCGGAAAACGCTGAACTCGACGGTTTCGCCCGCTGGCAGCGGCGCCGACGGAAATCAGAACGGACAGATTGATCCAGGCGACTATGCTTTTTGGCGTTCGCGATTCGGAAACTCGGCCAGCGGCTTTGCCAGTGGCAGCATCCCCGAGCCAGCGACGATGCCTTTGCTCCTTTTAGCCGCGATGCTGGTGTTTTCGCTGCGACGGCGATAAAAACAAAGCAGAGAGGAACCCGCCATGCTGGACGCCGCGTTCGCACCGCAAATCGGACTCAAAGACAGCAGCCGGCTGCCGCCGTTATCGCGGTCTGCCGGAATCACGGCTTCCGAGTTGGCATGCCTGCTCGCCAGTGGTGCTCTTGCCGCACTCGCGGTCGGATTGATCCACTTGCAACTTCGCGTGCCGGGCCATGCCATTCTCCGCGGCGCGATTCCCATGACATTGGGCTTCGCCCTCGTGCCGCGTCGCCTTTCGGGCACACTCATGGCGATCGGAGCAGGAGTGACCGCGACGGCCATGAGCATGAACCATGTTGGAATGTTCCCGCCGACATCGATGCTCAGCATCCTGGCGCTCGGCCCGGTTCTCGATCTTGCCCTGCTGGGCCAATCAAGCGGCTGGAAGCTTTATCTCCGTTTTGCAGCGGCGGGCGCTACGGCCAACCTGCTGGCCTACCTGGCCGGATCCCAGCTGGCCCGAGGGCTCCTC
>CAZGMU010000475.1:2793-3609 GCA_964526975.1 uncultured Planctomycetaceae bacterium | reverse complement strand
CAGCCAATCAACAGCGCCGTCGCAAATGCCAACGCGGTCTGGCTAGTTCTTCCGATGACTCTGACCATTATCGCGACCCTCTGGCCCGCAGCGGCGATACGCCGCGTGCTATGCATCCATCAACGCGCCCGGCTCGATCAGGGCGCAAAATGAGCGCGGAACCATCCGTTTTTTCGGCACACCTCGATCTTTGCCTGTAAATGATATGACCGGCCAAATCGATTGGAGGGACTGTAGGGCCGGTAGTAGCGGTTAGGCAAAACGCGACATCGCAAAATAGGAGCGCGACCGCTTGTTAACCCTATCGCCCGATGTTCGTAACGGGTTGTATTCGTTCAGCCACCGAAAGGGTCTCGAACTCGGCAACCCGTTGTACGGCAAACGTTTACAAGATTTGAAAAAGAGAGTATTGTTACGAAGAGGGTTCCCTTCGGGGAGCTTTTTGTTTTTCTACGAACAGAACAGACAAGCCAGTTAACGCCCGACACCGAGAGATCGGCCGCCGGGCGTTTCGCGTTTCTGGCCTATGTTCTAAAGGGCTGTTAGCGATTCCGATCCGACGCGCGATGTTCTCTGTTTCGAGAGAGTTGAATTAGGGTTCGATAGGAACCCTCACGGTTCCTTCCGCACCCTAGAATTTTGGTCACGAACTCTCTGAGTCTCTGCCCTTCCGCCTGGAGAAAGTTAACAAGCTGGTTCCTTTCGGACCCTGGCTTCGTCATCTACAACTCGCGCCGGGTAGGTTAGCGAATAGAGGCGTCGCGCTAGCTCGCGCTGCCTGAACCGATTCACGCCAGACAGCGCGCCGGTCGCCAA
>CAZGMU010000475.1:0-2783 GCA_964526975.1 uncultured Planctomycetaceae bacterium | reverse complement strand
TCGGAAGTGGCTAGCATTTTGGCGGCCGGCATTCTTAGGCTCCACGCCCGCGTGGCCATTCCGGCCGATGTCCCGGCCCCAGAAATCTCTCCCGATTCTGCCACAACATGCCTTGAGGTTCCCGCCGAAACCGTGCTCAGTGTGATCCACGGCGGTTAACGGTTTCCGAGAATCCCAAACCAAGGAGAGACGCATGAGTATGAACGTAGATAAAGAGGTCGCCGCGCTCCAGCGGATGACGGTCGGTGAGCTGCGTGAAAAGTTCGCCGATGTGTTTGGCGAGCGAACAAACGCCCGTCACAAGCAGTGGCTCGTCAAGCGAATCGCATGGCGGATGCAGGCACTCATTGAAGGTGACATATCGGAACGAGCCCGCCAGCGGGCTGTCGGATCTCCGCACGTCGGCGCCCAAGGTAACCAAACCCACTGAGTCCACGTCCGAGCGGACGAAGTCGGCAACGTTCTGTGTTGCCGCCGATGATCGATTGCCGGTGCCAGGCACCATCATCATGCGGGAATACAAGGGGCACTCGCTACAAGTTCGCGTCCTGCCCCACGGCTTCGAGTTCGAAGGTGCGGTCTTCAAGTCCCTGAGCGCCGTGGCCAAGAAGATCAGCGGCCAGCACTGCAATGGCTACCACTTCTTCCGACTTCGCCAACGGGGAGGTGCGAAATGACCAAGACCAACAATCGCCATCAAGCGACGGCCCCTAAAAGAATGAAATGCGCCATCTACACTCGCAAGTCCACCGAGGACGGACTGGAGCAGGAATTCAATTCGCTCGACGCCCAGCGGGAATCGGGCGAGGCCTATATTAAGAGCCAAGCCCACGAGGGATGGGATTGCGTGACGGACAAATATGATGATGGCGGGTTCACGGGCGGCAACATGGATCGCCCCGCGCTGCGACGCCTCATCGGAGACATCGAAGCCGGGAAAGTTGACTGCGTTGTGGTCTACAAAGTCGATCGTCTTAGCCGGTCTCTACTGGATTTCGCCCGGATGTTGGAAATCTTCGAACGGCACCACGTCGCTTTCGTCAGCGTCACGCAGCAATTTAACACAACGACGTCCATGGGCCGGCTGATGCTGAACGTGCTTCTGTCATTCGCCCAATTCGAGCGTGAGATTATCTCCGAACGGACACGCGACAAGATTGCCGCTGTACCTCGAACACCAGTCGATGATCGCCACCATCCAGGAACTCAACCGACGGGGTTGGCTCAACAAGCGCTGGACGACTCGCAAGGGCCACGAACGCGGCGGTTTGCCGTTCACCAAAACCAGCCTATTCAAGCTGCTCACGAACGTCACGTACCTCGGCAAGATCAAGTATAAGGACGAGGTCCACAACGGAGAGCATGAGGCAATCGTGAGCGCCGACCTGTGGCAACGCGTGCAGTCGTTGCTTCAACATAATGGTCGCACGGGCGGAGCGACTGTTCGCAATCGATTTGGAGCACTGCTCAAAGGCCTTTTGCGATGTGTTCCCTGCGGATGCGCGATGTCCCCCAGCCACTCGACGCGAAATGGAACCAAGAGGTATCGCGAATCGCAGCTGGTTCAATTAGAAGTGGAACAACGGGCCCTCGAACGCGATCTGGCGCATTGGGGCGAGGAAGTTCGGAAGTTGGTGGCCGCTATTGCGCCGAATGACAGCGATTCGCCAAGCATCGCGCGTATGGCCGATCTCCAGGAGCGCGTTCGCGGCGCTGAGCAACGCGCCACCGAGGTTCGCGAACAAATTGTTGCACTGAGCGGCAGCCTCATTAACGAGCAAGATGTCGCTAACGCGATGTCGGTGTTTGATCCAGTTTGGGATGCATTGACCCTCCGGGAACAGGCCAGGATCGTGCAACTCTTGGTAGAACGCGTCGACTACGACGGTGGCACCGGGAAGGTCTCGATCACGTTTCACCCAAGTGGCATAAAGACGCTGGCCGAAGATGCAACAAATCAAAGTGAGGAGGACGCAGCATGAACAGGCCCATCACCATTGAAACCAACATCCACTTTGAGCGCCGTGGTCGCGGGCAACGTAAAGCACTCCGTCAAGGAGCATTGCCGCCTCCCGTTGAACAGCCATCGGGCCGGGTGCCGCGCGTGGCTCGATTCATGGCGTTGGCAATCCGGTTTGAGAAATTGATCCGTGACGGTCAGGTATCGGACTACGCCGAGTTGGCCCGCCTGGGCCACGTCACGCGAGCCCGAATCACCCAGATCATGAATTTGATGATGCTGGCGCCGGACATCCAAGAGGAGATACTCTTCTTGCCGCGAATCGAATGCGGCCGCGACCCGATTTACCTACGCCAGCTCCAGCCGATCGCGTTGTTGCCCGACTGGCGGAAGCAGCGGCGAATGTGGAAACAACTTTATGCGAGCTTGCATTCCTCGAAATCCTCAGAGTGCAGCATAGCGTTGGATGGGATGTGATGACGACGTACCGATTCATAATTTGGAGGTAACTCTGGTCGAGAGCAGACCGCGACTCTCGGTTCGACTGGCATTTGTCGCCTAGCGATTGTCCCGAAGGAGACATTCCAGTATCATCTCTGCGTTCACTGTTCGGTAAACACCGGCGTTCCGAGAGATGAAGATCACCGCCCACCACGCCAAGTTCTTCGCACATGAGCTCACGAAGCGGTGTTCGGCGGACAGCATCGAAAAACTTGCGAGCACTCTGGTCGACGCCCAGGTTGACCTCAACCCGCACCAAATCGAGGCCGCCCTCTTTGCCTTCCATTCGCCCCTGTCGAAGGGAGCGCTTCTGGCCGACGAA
>CAZGMU010000474.1:0-3617 GCA_964526975.1 uncultured Planctomycetaceae bacterium | reverse complement strand
AAGCCGACCGCCAGTGACATTGGTACAAACAATGCTCGCGCAGCTCCCTGCATAAAGAACGATGAAACGAAAACTGCAAGAATGCAGAGCATCGCCAAGAGCCGCGGCAAATTCGTTTCACCCGCACCCTTGAGGACCGCCTCGGAAGGAGACTCTCCACGCCGCAAGTGCGAATGAATGTTTTCGATTTCGACTGTCGCTTCATCAACGAGGATGCCGATCGCCAAAGCGAGGCCGCCTAGCGTCATCAGATTGATTGTTCGGCCCGTGAGCCACAGGCCAAGAATGGACGCCATCAGCGCGAGCGGTATGTTTAGCACTACAATTAGCACGCTTCGCCAATCGCGCAGAAAGAGCAGGACCATCAGACCAATTAGGCCAGCGCCGAAAAGCCCTTCCATAAGCACGCCCCCGACGGCGCGCGTAACGTAAGGTGATTGGTCAAATTCGAAACGGACATCGATTCCCTTCCCCTCAGCACCTAACGCGTCCTTCATTTTCGGAATCGCCGCTTTAATGTTGTTGATCACCGACATCGTCGAGGCCTCAGCCCGCTTGGTCGCCAGGATATAAACGGCCCGACGACCATTTGCCAATGCAAATCCTGCAGGCGCATCGGCCGAATCTTGTACGTAGCCGACGTCTCGCAGATAAACGGGTGAATCGCCAACTCGAATGGGTATCGTTGCCAATTGAAGCGGATCTCGAACGACAGAATTGATCGGGACAATTGGATATTTGTCGCCGATCGGGACATTGCCCGACGGGCTGATCGAGTTGCCCTGCACTATGGCAGTCACGACTTCATCCGGCGACATGCCGTACGAACGCAATCGTTGCGAATCGAGTGTGACCACGACCGTCCGTGCACTTCCGCCAAACGGTGGAGGAGCCGAAACTCCGGGAAGACTCGAAAACATTGGGCGGATTCGAAACAGTGCCAGATCCTGAATCTCGGCGATCGAACGAGTTTCGCTCGAAAGCACGAGGTAACCAACCGGCACGCTACCGGTGTCGAATCGCATCACGAATGGTGAAACAGTGCCCGGCGGCATGAACGCTCGCGACCGATTCACGTAGTTAATCGTTTCGGCCATCGCCTGCGCCATGTTCGTGCCGGGATGGAAGTAGAGCTTCATCAGCGCCATCCCCTGAACGTTGCGCGACTCAACGTGATGAATACCGCTGATGTAAAGGAAGTGATACTCGTAGTAATTCGTCAGAAAGCCTTCCATCTGCGCCGGGTCCATGCCGCCATATGGTTGACACACGTAGATCACGGGCAGGTCGAGGCTGGGAAAGATATCGACCTCCAGGCCTCTGGGCAGACCTTCCGGATACGGAAGCCCTAGTTGCTCAAAGAGCGAACCGCCAACTGCTAGAAACGCTCCGAGCGCAATGGCCAGGATCAGAACCATTACCGTGAAAGGCCGCCTTAAAGCAGCGGAAACTATGCCCATCGATTAAACCGCCTTGGCGTCAGGCCTCAGTTGCTAGCGCTGCGCACGTGAATTTGGAGAAGGAGGGAGAGTTGGTCGGGAATTAAGCACAATGCAGGCGATGCCAACAGCTGCGGTCGATTTATCAATATCGACTTTCGATATTGTAATTCGACAAAAGGACGCATGCAATGGCGGCAGCGCGAGCATCTATAACGCTACGACTCGGCACGACCTTGGTGCTGGCGATTGCGACGGGGGGCTGCGCATCAAACAGGCCATCGGCGACTTTCCAAACGTTGACTGCATCCCAAAACTGCGATCGGCACGCGAACTCGGTTGTCCAGCCACATTCGATCGGGACTGCAGCCGGTATAGACGCCACTCCAAACACTGATCGCACAAACCTTGGGCCGTACGAAGTTCGGCCCTGCGTGGCACGGCTTCCACAAACCGACTCGGAAACTTCTCAGACAGGTCCGGGGTCAGTCGCCGAAAGCGTATCGCCAGCAGGACCAGCCCTGCAGCAAGGGTTGCCTGACGCTACTCGGCCGCAGGCAACAAGCGCGCAAGCAGAACTACCCAGCTCCGAGGAGATGCCTGCGCCTGGCGCCGGCGCGAGCTATCAGTTGGATATGTCCACCGCGCTTGCACTTGTCGCAGGCCAGAATCCACAGGTCGGTTTCGCCCGAGCGCGCGTACGCGAGGCGTATGCGAATTTGGAGGCAGCTAATGTCTTGTGGCTCCCTACTATTCAGTCGGGCGTGAGCTTCAATCATCACGAAGGTACGTTGCAGGATTCAGAAGGAGCAATCCTAGAAGTTAGTCGATCCTCGCTGCAATCAGGACTAGGAGCGGGGGCTGTAGGCGCCGGCACTACTCCGCAGCCCGGCTTAGTTGCGCAGTTTCAAATGATCGACGCGATCTTTCAACCGAAAATTGCTGGGCGCACGATGTCGGCTCAGCAGCACGCGAGTAATGCTGTTTTGAATGACCAGCTTCTGGAGGCTGCCGTTGCTTACCAAGAACTGCTACGCGCGTATCAGCTGCAGGCAGTCGCGAAGGAATCGACGAAGAATACTGAGTCGCTGGCTCGCCAGACGGAGGAGTTTGCAAAGGTAGGCCAAGGAACTCTAGCTGACGCCGATCGCTCCAAGGCTGAATTGGCGCTTCGTCGAAATGCGGTAGCCCGGAGTGAAGAACAAGTGGCCGTCGCCGCCGCCCGCTTGGCGCAAGCGATTGGACTACGTGAGTCGCAAACGAGCTGGCGTCTTCGGACGATGGTGCACAAGACGCCCTTGCAACCGCGCTCGTCCGTCGGCCTGAACTCAGGGAGAGCCAAGACTTAGTAGCCGCTGCTTGTGAACGGCTACGGCGTGAAAAATACGCGCCGCTTGTGCCCAGTGTGCTGCTGGGTGCTTCGTATACCGGCTTCGGCGGTGGTACGGGAGATACGATCGGAGATTTTCGCGATCGTGCGGATTTTGATGCAATTGCGGTTTGGCAAATCCGCAACTTGGGGTTTGGCGAAGAGGCAGCTCGAAGTGCTGCCGGAGCTCGCGTCCAACAGGCTCGTATGCGCGAGATTCAGCTTATGGACCTAGTCGCACGTGAAGTCACTGAAGCCCAAGCGCGACTAACTGCCCGCCGCAACCGAATCAGAATTGCGCAAGCCGGCATTCAAGTTGCAAAAGAGTCGTTGACTCGAAACACCGAACGTATCCGTGGTGGCCAGGGCTTGCCCATTGAAGTTCTGCAGGCAATTCAATCGCTCGACGCCGTTGAGCGGGAATTCGTTGACTCGGTAGTAGATTACAACGTTGCACAGTTTCAGTTACAGCGCGCACTTGGTTGGCCGGTTCAAGCCGATACGCAAAGCTGCCAACAATGACTTTAGCGCTTCGCGCTAGTTGCATCTTGTCCTGTCATGTGGCCTGCGCATTACTAGTCCCCAGTGAAACGAGCAGCAGCACAAAGACTCATTTCTGACGAACTCTAAGCCTGCTTTTTCTCCCCACGTTCGGCACTGGTCGGCGGTCGGACGAATTGGCAACGACGGGCCGCGCGGTGTTGGAATGTCGCGACGCCAATGGACAATCGCTACCTTTCCGCCTGGAGCCAAAATCCGCTTGGCTTCTCGCAATAGAGCTACTGGCTCCTCGATATGCAGTATGTTAA
>CAZGMU010000473.1:0-3627 GCA_964526975.1 uncultured Planctomycetaceae bacterium | reverse complement strand
GAAAACACCAACCACAACATCTAGTAGTGGTGGAGTCAACTAGATAACCACAACGTATGTATATATCATTGAGTGGCCATTTTCAAGATATGCTTTCCATATATTGCGATTTGGATGAGACGGTGTTATGCACGTGTTTTGTGCCGGATAGGAATTTAGGCCTCATTAGCGATCATGAATTTACCAACGTTCAAGTATCACCCCGACCCGATTGCGACAGGCAGCATCAAGGCTTCGGGTGCGGAATGTGAGTGTTGCGGTCAGCAGAGAGGGTACATTTATGTTGGCCCGGTTTTTTCCGTTGAAGAGTTGTGGGAATGTATTTGTCCTTGGTGCGTTGCAGATGGATCGGCCCATGAGAAGTTCGATGCAGAGTTCACGGATGCTGCGGGAGTCGGTGGATATTCCAGGCCGCCCGTTGTTCCGGAATCTGTAATCGAGGAAGTCGCTTTCCGAACTCCTGGTTTCTGTGGTTGGCAGCAGGAGCATTGGCTTGCTTGCTGTGGAGATGCAGCTGCATTTGTTGGACGGGCAGGCCGATCGGAGTTGAAAAAGTTGTGGCCGGATGCGATTCCATCGATTCAAAAGGAGTGTGGCATGGTTGACGGCGCGGATTGGGAGGGATACTTGAGCGATCTCGACAAAGAGGGCAGTCCAACGGCCTACGTCTTTCAGTGTTTGCATTGCGGCAGGCATCTCGGGTATTCGGATTGTGATTAACTGTGGCTGTGTGGCTTCACAATTCGCGGCAGGATTCGATTACCTGGATTGTTCGCCACGGCGAACAACTCGGGGCTGAGGGATGTAACTGCGTTGCGGTAAACAGGTGATGAAGCGCCAGGTTTCGGCCAGTATGATCGGAGCAGTATTTTTGCTCGTGGGATGCCTTGGGCTTGATCAAGTAGTTTTGGTGCCGTGGTGCGGGGTATAATTGTGGCGATGGCGGAGCCTTCTGGATAAAGCCGTGTCAGGCGCTTATTTTGTGTCGAGCAGGAAGCGAAGCGTTAGGTGGCTGCACGAATGCGATTGTCGAAATCGGTTGCAATCTTTGTTTTGCTGGCGACGTTTGTGCCATTGGTGTATTTGATCTTTTTCATGGTGACGATGGCCGTTTCTGTGGTTTCAGATCCACAGAGTGGCCCGGATCCAACCCTCTTCAAAGTGTTGTTTTTGTTACATTTGCTTTGCATGCTCTGGCTTTGGGCGTTGATCGCGTTCTATCTCGTGTATTTGTTCAAGTCTGCGGCAATACCGAAAGATCAACGGACGCTTTGGACCATTTTGCTGTTGTTCTTCAATATGTTTGCTATGCCAGTGTTTTGGTTTTTGTACATCTGGCCAGAATCGCGGCGAGGCGACATGCCAACGACAAACGCCTAACAACAAGTCGCAGCAGCAGACGGCTGCGTAACGCTTTCAGTGTAAGGTAATTTCTGGGGTTGATTACCCAGGGTAGTTCGCCTGGGCGAACAACCCTGGGCTGAGGGATGTAACCGCGTTGCGGTAAAGCAGGAGCGGCGTTGTGCTGGTCCGCATGGTGCTGCAGTTGAGGTGCCGACGGCGTAGGATGCTACCCGCTGTGGCGTATGCGACGCGTCCCATTTCGTCGCTTTGCGGGGCGCTTCGCGAGGAAGCAAGCCGAAGCGAGAATGAACACCATTACAGTCGTAGGTTCAGGCAGAGCGATGGCAAGTGCTATTCCGCGTCGTCCATCTTCCAATACATAACTAAATACTAAGTCACCGATAGCGGTGGCACCAAACCTACCAAGGCTCACAGACGCCACACTGGATCCAAATAGGTTGTCGCCCGTTTTTATGATTGATTCCACAGGCCCCAAATATCCGCTGCCGGCGTCGCCCAGTCGCGCGAAAATGCCATTTGCTGTCCCGTTGGCATACGTTCCCTCGAATGCTATCCCTTTATCGGTAATTGTGGGATCGCCGAATTTGGTGAACGTGCTGACCGGAGCGGCATCCCCGGCCAAAACTATTCGATCCATAGTTCCTGAATAATTGCTCCAGATGGCCTGCGGTGGCAGCGCAAACGGCGTTACGTCCTTATTGATACGAAACGCGACGGAGTTTCCAAGTGCTACTGGATCGCCGAAATCGTGCGCGGGTATGCTCGTTTTCGTGGCGATCGTTTTGAGCACGCCATTAGTAATCGTGTAGATACCTTCCGTTGAAGACGAGGGTGAGCTCGTAAAAGCAATGCTGGGCACTGGTGTACAGCAATCCTGATATACCCAGGTCAATGCGGGCGCGGCAAAACTGCCGAAGAGTGTGCCGGAGGGCCCCGTATCGCCATACTTTACAACAGCGATCGGAGCACCGCCGGTCCAAATAAAAATCCCGGAGGCCCAACCCGCTGGAGTAGGCGCACTGTCGTAGGTCCCTATGAAAACGACCGTATTCGGATCAAGACCAGCCGGAGCCGCGGCGTATGTGGCCGTAGGCCCGAAGTTGATAAATTTCCCCATTGGTGCGGGATCACCTGCCTTCGCGATCGTGGACAGCGATCCGCCGTTGCCCGAGAATACGCCGCGAGCAGCGACGTAGCCATTCGAATACGTACTGTAGGTAGCCGAAAATGAAACGGCTCCAAGGGAAGCGGTTGGTACTCCAAAATTTGAGAATGTCCCAAACGGCGCCGTATCGCCGATCTCGCTGATCTTGGTGATTGCTCCACCGTTCCCCATAAAGATGCCGTTGCGACCGCCGTAGTTGGCTACAAATGTGGAGGCGTTGAGAGAAATTGCAGGCCCAGGACGGAAGTTCGTAAAGTTGCCAATCGGCGCAGGTGTGTTTGTATCGGCGACATTGATAAATGAGTAATCACCGCAAACGATCGTTGGCTGCGAGATAAGCAGGCCGAGAAAGGTTGCCACCATTATCAACGGATGAAACATGCTTCTCATGGCAACACCTCACGATCATCGTCCGATCTCAATGAGCTGAGGCTTATGAGTCGGGGGATATAACCGACAGCCATCAGTTTAGCCGGCTTGTGATCCGGGCCGCAATTTATTTCGGATTGGTAAATCCGGTTATTGTGACTTTCCTAGCCTGATCCGTCAGTAAATGCGAATCCAGCAAGCTATTCAATGCACGCGCTGCCCAGGAATTGCGCCGTCTGCAGCTGTAATTACGAAGACTTGGTCGGCGGGCGCGCCTGCGGTGCTGGCGGCGGTGACCATGCCTTCGCTGGTGCCGAATTTCATTTTGCGTGGGGCCAGGTTCGCTACGCAGACGACGAGTTTGCCGACGAGGTCTTCGGGTTTGTAGGCTTCTTTGATGCCGGCGAAGACGGTGCGGGTGGTGTCGCCGCCGAGGCTGAGGGTGAGTTTGAGGAGCTTCTTGGCTTCGGGGATTTCTTCGGCGGCGATGACGCGGGCGACGCGGAGGTCGATTTTGGCGAAGTCGTCGATCGTGCATTCGGGGGCGAGGGGTTCGGCGGCTAGGGGTGCGGCGGAGTCATTCCAGGGGTTGGTATTCATGGTCGCTGAAGCGACCATGCCGTCGATCGCTGAGGCGATCGTGGCGCGGGATGCTGTGTCGGCGGGGGAGGCGGCGCTGGTGGGTTTGGTGGTTACTGGGCTTTGGGGTTTGCTGTCTTCGATCATGG
>CAZGMU010000472.1:0-3643 GCA_964526975.1 uncultured Planctomycetaceae bacterium | reverse complement strand
CGGATGACAGCTCGACCGCGAACTTCGATCGTTCGAGCATCAACGAAACGTTCAAAAAGCCGTTCGACGCCGCCCTCTTGGCCGAACGCCTCCGAACGCTGATCGGCGCGAAGAAGGAATTGGTCTAACAGCGAAGAGCAGGGAGCAAGGAGCAAGGAGTCAGAAATTTTTCTTACTCCCCGCTCCCTGCTCCTTGCTCCAAGCTTTCACATAAAAGGGTCGGCCGAACGAATCGGCCGCGTGGCTGCGGAGTGCTCCCGCTCTCCGTCGCCCCTCACCCGAACAACACAAGGCCCGGTTGCGAAAGCAACCGGGCCTTGTTGTTTTTGACAGCACCAAATTTCCTGGCTTCGCAGATGCTCAAGAACACAAACGATTTAGCGTCGGTCGCCAGACCGAATCACCACCAATAACGTTCAATGGTTAACCTTTCCAGTAACCATTCTCGAACCACACGCACAGTTTGACGCCTCTCTAACAACCACGGCGGAACTCGCCGGCAAAGTGGTGTAACGCTCTCCGCCCGCAGCAGCATACAATCGTGTCCTTCACCAGTTCGCTGGTATAAGGAGGGAAGTGATGAATCAACGCTTCTGCCCGATTGTGCTGGCTATTGTCGGGTTTGCTGCCACCTCTTCACTAAGTGGCGCGGATTCGAGCGAGGCTCCGAAGTTTCCAGCATCGCTGCCGGTGCGGCTGATCGCGCTCGGTGAGAAAACCGTCTCGTTTGATGCAACACTCCGTTTTGATCGCAGTATTCATCCTGAATTTGCCGCTTCCTACATGAAGATGTGGCGGGTTCCTCTGTCTGAATTTGGCGGGGAGCTTCATTTGGAGCCCGCGTTCGAGTTTGTCGGAAAACTCGATCCGCAACGAAGAGTCTGCACCGAGCTGCTAGTGCTAGATCGCGAAGGCAAGCTGCTCTACCACGATTGGCAGCTATCGGGCGATGGCCGGATCAGTCCGGACGAGGTCGACTTTGGTAGTATCAGGGCATATCGAAGCCGGCTCAGCGCGCCCAGCTTTCGCGTACCAGATGATGTCTTGCCTCGGGTCGATCACATCGAACTTCGGTTTCGCGAACTGAATTCTGAGCAGCTACGGCATTTTCCCATGCGGCTCCATCGATGTGATGCCCGGGTGACTAAACCGGATGCGAATGGCGAGTTTGAAGTCTCCTTTACCAATCCAAAGGGACAGGGGCCGATTGTCTCATAGCGTTCGAGTGCCTTGTGTACGACGCTGAGAAAAAGCTCGTCCGGCCAGACTTTAAAGTAGTTGAGCCGTTGCCCGACGGGGATCGCTATCGATTTAAAGCGAGCGTCGAGCCCAAGTACTACGACTACTCGATGGCCGGCATCGGGTTCTTTCGTCGTGAGCACGGCAAGAGCAAGGAATGGCTATTGAAAAACCTTTCGGCCGAATGGGGTGTTACGTATTCCGGGTGTAGCGACGGCGGTAAGCTCGTCGAGTTGCCGCTGGAGGGCGTTGAGACATTTACGGATTTGCCGGAGCGGGTTCGTGATTAGTTGCTTGGCAGCCTATCAAAACCCATGCTCTTACTCTGTTCGCAGGTGGCCGAATACGTGGGTAGAATGTTTGTTGGCAAACATACCAGAACTGAAACCCAAAAGACGTGCCCCACCATGGATCAATTGAGCCATTTCGACGACTCGGGCGCGAGCCGCATGGTGGACGTCGGCGGTAAGCAAGTTACCAGGCGGTCGGCTCGTGCCAGCGGTTGCGTACGGATGTCGGCAGAAACCGCGGCGCTCATTCGCGATAAGCGTGCCGCCAAGGGCGATGTGTTGGAAGTCGCTCGGCTGGCTGGGATTATGGCCACGAAGCGGACTGCCGACTTGATTCCGTTGTGCCATCCTTTGCCGATCGAATCGGTGAAGCTCGAATTTACGTTTGTCGATGAGCGCACGCTCCGCATTGACGCAACCGTACAGGTGGAATCGAAAACGGGCGTCGAGATGGAGGCTCTTACGGCGGTGTCTGTCGCGGCGCTTACCGTGTACGACATGTGCAAAGCGATCGATCGTGGCATCACGATCGACCGAATACAGCTCGAAGAAAAATCAGGCGGCCGTAGCGGGCACTGGCAACGCGAAGGTTAAGTTATATTTAGCCCCCGGTCATTGACCGGGGGCTAAGTGCAGGCTTCGGTAATTTGATTGGTTATTGCGCCGGCATCCATTTCGCCCACAATGTCTACGAAGCGGCATTCGCTCAGGCTGCGAAACCAGGTGCCTTGTCGCTTGGCAAACCGGCGCGTGCGATAGGTAATTCGGGCGATCATTTCTTGGCGATCATATTCGCCGGCTAGATGGGCCAATGCCTCGCGATAGCCGACCGCTTGTCGAGCAGTGCGACCGAGTTCACGACCATTGGCAACGAGTGAGCGGACCTCTTCGACGAGCCCACATTCTGCCATCGCTTCCACGCGACCTTCGATGCGCGCATGCAACTCGGCGCGCTCGCGCCGCAACACAAACACTCGGCATTCTTCCGCGGGAGTTTCATCTTCGAACTGAAGTTGCTGATGGCTAATCGGTTGCCCGGTCGCCCGATAAACTTCGAGGGCGCGGATGAGCCGGCGCGTGTCGTTGGGGTGAATATTCGAAGCAGCGACTGGGTCGACTTGTTGAAGCCGGTTATAGAGAGCAGACTGGCCTACCTCGGCCAGTTCCTGCTCGATTTCCTGCCGTGTTTGCCAATCGGCGGGCGGACCATCGAACAGGCCGCGAAGCAGGCTCTTGAGATAGAGCGGCGTTCCTCCCACGAAGAGTGGGACTTTTCCGCGCGAACGAATTTCGCTGACTGTTCTCGTGGCCGCATCGACATACTGGGCAACGCTGAACTCGGCGCTCGGGTCGACGATATCGATCAAGTGGTGAGGGACCGTCGCTTGCTGTTCGAGCGACGGCTTCGCCGTGCCGATGTCCATTCCGCGGTAAATCGTCATCGAGTCGAGCGAGATGATTTCGGCGCCAATTCGCTGAGCCAGCGCGATTCCGACATCGGTTTTACCGGTGGCGGTAGCGCCGGAGAGAAACCAGCAGTCTTGGAAGGTGGGATTCATTTGGGGAATTGGTGAAATCGCAGCAGAACGCGACCGGCGGTCGCGGCTTTATAGCGGGTTCGCTTGCGGGTGGGGGGCGGCAAAATTAAGATGTTTTCAAGCATATTGTTGTGTCTGAGGCACTAGCTGGGAAGGCGGAACGTGGCGACTCAATCGCGACCCATCGACGAACTGGAGCGAACAATCGCCGATCGGGCCGCAAACCCGAGCGAGAGGTCGTACACAAGCAAGTTGCTCGCGGGCGGCTTGGAAAAAATCGGGGACAAGATTATCGAGGAATCGATGGAAGTCCTCGAAGCGGCCGCGGAGCCTGGGGCGGCGGGACGCGAACATTTTATCCGCGAAGTAGGCGACCTGGTTTACCACCTCCTGGTCCTCATGCAGCTTCAAAAATGTTCGCTGGCCGACCTGGACGCCGAACTTCACCGGCGATTTGGGGTCTCTGGACTGGATGAGAAAGCGTCGAGAAAGAAGTGAGCGGGGCTTTCGGCTGTCAGCTATCGGCTGTCGGCAAGAGAAGAAAATTTTTATGCACGTTTGCTGTTTGGCCGATAG
>CAZGMU010000471.1:3227-3656 GCA_964526975.1 uncultured Planctomycetaceae bacterium | reverse complement strand
AAAACACCAACCACAACATCTAGTAGTGGTGGAGTCAACTAGATAACCACAACGCTAGTACATAACGTGGCCATTTCCTAGCCCCCAGTTTTGAAGAAAGTTGCGAGGAGTTAGGAGTGAGGAGCGAGAGGGAAAAAGAGTGGGTGGCTAAAAGCTGGGGGTTGACGATAGTTCGCTGGAATGGACGGGTGGCGCTCATCGTGATAGGTTTTGGCAAATGCAGCGGGAGGAGTCTTCGGCCATGATTGTCAATCAAAGCGACCTCGACAGCTTTCACGATTTTGCCAATCATCCTATTGGCAAAAACTGGTAGCGATCTGAGCATGGATGATCTGCTAAACCGATGGTTTGCCGAGCGAGAGCGAGTAGAAACCATCGAGTCGATCCGGCAGGGTGTGGCGGATGCTGAGGCGGGCCGAGTGTATACGT
>CAZGMU010000471.1:0-3217 GCA_964526975.1 uncultured Planctomycetaceae bacterium | reverse complement strand
TGACGGCATTAAATACGTTTTTGAAGGAACAGGTGGAGCTGAAGGAGACGCAGTGCCGCGAACTGGCCGACAGGCTGAAGCGTCAAGACGAAGATATGCAGACTACGTTGGCGGAAGTGGATGCCAAGATTCGAGCGGAGCTAAGACTTTAATTTCGTCATCAAAGAGCTACAGGCCACCCGCAAGCTAACTGACCATTATGGACGATCAAAGAACTAATCGAGCGAATGGCGGAAATATCAGGACATTTTGGCTACTGATTATTGTCTCTGGCCTTTCACTGCTTGCTTATCCCGGAATGTTGCTTGCCAATCTTATGAGCCTTATCGCTGAGCAGCCAAAGGAGCCGCAGTCGATTTTTTTCAGACTGCCCCTATATGGCTTTATTTTGAGTACAACCCTTTACCCGTTTGTGTTTCTTTTGTGCGGCGCAAAGGGATGGGACGAAGCGCATTGGGGAAGTGCCAAAGCAACGGTGTTCTGGGCACTTGTGCCTCTGCTTTACCTGCTGCTGATCATTGCGGGATTGGTTTGGCTATCCGTAGCGATCTGGGGGTAATAATGATTCTCGCTAAGGTCTACTACATAGGGTGGTGGTTCCCAATCATCGTTGGTGCAATGATTGGGCTTATCGTTGTGATTGCAAAGCGCAAGAAATAGTTCTTCCACCATTTAGATTACCAGTGCCTACCTTGAGTGCCCGATCGCGACCACAAGACGAAAGATGGTAGTATGACGTTGAGTAAGCAAATTAGAATTGTCGCTTTGGTGATCACTGCTGCGCTGGGGCACACGGCGTGTGCGGAAGGCGACGTTGTTTTTGAGAAAGGGATCGAGTACTCGAATCCGGACAATCAACACTTGCAGCTCGATATGGCGCGGCCGCGTGGTGAGGGGCCCTTCCCTGCTGTGGTTTGCATTCACGGTGGCGGGTTTCGGGCCGGCAATCGGGAGAGTTATGACGGGCTGATCAAGAAGTTGGCGGAGCATGGATATGTGGCGGTGACGGTGTCGTATCGGCTGGCGCCGAAGTACCAGTTTCCGGCGGCGGTGCATGATGTGAAGGCGGCGGTGCGGTGGCTGCGGGCGAATGCGGCGAAGTACCATGTCGATCCAGATCGAATTGGCGCGACCGGCGGGTCGGCGGGTGGGCACCTGGCGCAGTTTTTGGGGGTGACTGGCGATGTGAAACAGTTCGAAGGCGACGGTGGAAATTCCGAGCAATCGAGTCGCGTGGCGTGTGTGGTGAACTTTTATGGGCCGAGCGACTTTACGAAGTCATATGGAAAGAGCGTCGACGCGGCGGAGGTGCTGCCGTTGTTCCTGGGCGGCAACTTGGAGCAGGCGCGGAAGAAGCATATTGAAGCGAGCCCGTTGTATTGGGTGACGCCGGATGCCGCGCCGACGTTGTGCGTCCACGGGACGAAGGATCAGTACGTGGAGTTTGCGCAGGCGGAGTGGATCGCCGATCGGTTGAAGGCGGCGGGTGTGGAGGCCGAACTATTGCCGATGGTGGGATCGATGCACGGGTTTAAGGGAGAGGTGGAGGAGAAGGCGGAGGAAGCGATGATTGCTTTCTTTGACAAACACCTGAAGAAGTGAATCAGCAGGACAGGATAACGCGTTATCCTGTCTAATTTCAGGCCCGTGCGATTGGCTTGAACAGCTCTTTGAGTTGATGACGGTGGCTCGATTCGTCGCCGTCGCGCATGACGCCCCAGCGGTTTGCCTGCCAAACGTCTCGGGCAGATAGATCGATCGCGGTGAGCCAGCCGTATTTGCAGCAGGCGGTGTCGATGCACATGGCGAAGCCGAGGTCGAGGATTTCGGCGTCTTTCTGCTCGGTGTGGCCGACGACGACCGTTTTGCCGGACATGTGCGGCTTCTCTTTGGCGGCATCAAAGAGTTCCCAACGGAGCGAGTGCTCGGGCTGATCAGCCATTGGAAGATCGGGCACGTAGTTGGCGTGCGTGAGAATGAACCGATCGGTTTCGTAGTAGGGGACGCAGGTGTCGAGGAGCGCCCAGTGTTCGGGCGGGATGTCGGCCAGCGTGGCGCCGAAGCGATAGGAGTTGAGCGTGGCGACACCGCCGCAGTTTTCCCAGTAGCGCAGCGCCTTCTCGTTCTCGCGGGCGGCGAACATCATCTCCTCGTGGTTGCCTTGGATCAGCACGACGTTGCATTCGCGCTGCAGGGCCATGATGCGGTCGAAGACTTCGCGCGACTCCTTGCCGCAATCGATCATATCGCCCAGCAGGACGATTCGATCTTCTGTGGTAGGTGCGATCGAATGGAGAACGGCGTCGAGAGCGTGGAAGCAGCCATGAACGTCGCCGATGGCGATCAAGCGACTTGAATCCATGCTCGATTCGGCTGGCTGGTGGAAACTGGGGGCTTGGTGGCTCAACGATACACTTCGGGAATGGGTGAGACAAGCGCTAAGCCGCGAGCGGCGGGGAGGCGGGATGGATGTCGGAATGGTCGACTTGGATGGTGTTTATTTCGACATTTGGAGAAAGATGTGGCTTGTCGGGGAGAGATCGCGAGGGGAAGAATAGAGTGGGTGGTTTGATGGTTTCCTGTATTTTCGCGATTTGATCGAGAGGCACGTTATGTTGCAAGGGAATGTTGGAGTTCGGTGGATCGGTGCTTGTGCATTGGCGATGGCTGGTCTCGGCATGGGGCCGATGGTGCGAGCGGCGGAGCCGAAGTTGGAAGACGTTGCCCGTCGTGGGTTCGAGTTTTTGGGGAATGCGCAGAACGAGAAGGGACAGCTTTCGCCACGGATCGGGGCTGGGGTGACGGCGCTAGCGGTGGCAGCGGCGGCACGGCACAACGTGCCGCTGGATGAGCCGCACGTGGCGAAGGCGCTCAAGGCGTTGGAGGGGTATGTGCAAGCGGACGGCGGGATCTATGGTAACGATCGACTGCGGAATTATGAAACGTGCGTATGCATTCTCGCTTTGAGCGAGGCGAACAAGAAGGCGGGCGACAAGCGTTACGATGCGATCCTCAAGAACGCGGATAAGTTTTTGCGTGGGCTGCAGATCGGCGTGGCGGGGGACGTTGATCAGGACAACCAGAATTTTGGCGGCGTGGGTTACGGCGGGCCGGAGCGGCCAGACTTGTCGAATACGGCGTTCTTTATCGAAGCATTGCAGTCGCTCGATGCGGCACCGGACGATCCGGCGATTCAGCGGGCGCTGGTGTTTGTGTC
>CAZGMU010000470.1:0-3665 GCA_964526975.1 uncultured Planctomycetaceae bacterium | reverse complement strand
ATCTGCGCCAACAAACTCACACACCGCAAAAAATAGGTTTTGAAACAGCTTTTAAACCATTGCCTTCAAATGCAGGCGAAGCCCCGTTCCCGACCAAGATGGTCGGGCTATGTATCCGGCGGACATAGTCGCCGCGCTGTGTGGCATCTAAATTGGATGGATGGAACTCGAATTCATCCACTGGCTGCGGGAGCATATCCCGCCCGATCCACGGGCCAAGCTCGGCCTCCGCGATGACGCGGCGCTCCTTTCTCTCGCCTCGAATCCGAACATCGTTGTCACGACCGACCTTTTGACCGACGGTGTCGACTTCCGTGTCGGCCACGACGACTTGCGGCGAATCGGCCGGCAGGCGCTCGGCGCGAACTTGAGCGACTTGGCCGCCATGGCCGCTCGACCACTTGCCGCGTTTGTTTCCGTCGCACTCCCGCATAACGGCCCCGAAGGCAGCGGACCGCTGGAAATGGCCATCGGTTTGTATGGGGGCTTGCTGCCGCTCGCGCGCGAGTACGACATCGCCATCGCCGGTGGCGACACGAATACGTTCGACGGCCCCTTGGTCATCAGCGTTACCGCGTTGGGCCAACCGCTGCCATGTGGTCCCCTTACTCGCTCGGGTGGGCAGTCCGGTGACTGGCTGCTGGTGACTGGAACCTTGGGCGGCAGCTTGCTGGGGCACATGTTCGACTTCACGCCTCGCGTCAATGAGGCAATGCGGCTGCACGAACACTACCAACTCCACGCCGGTATCGACATCAGCGATGGATTGGCTCTCGATGCTTCGCGGATCGCCGAAGCGAGCGGCTGCGGCGCGGTGCTTTACCTGGATCGAGTTCCTATATCGCCAGATGCCCGCGAGCTTGCCCGGCGGGAAGAAGCGGCCGACGTGGACACCGCCGCGTTGCGACATGCTCTCGGAGATGGTCAAGACTTCGAGCTCCTATTTGCTGTCGATCCCGCCAAAGCCCAGGCGATTCTGCGCGATCGGCCAGTCGATTGTGAAATCACCCATGTCGGAGAACTGATCGCCGGCCAAGGTTTGTGGCAACAGCGTTCCGACGGCACGCGATCACCGCTAGAGCCCACCGGCTGGCGACATTAACGCGAACGACAATTGCTCCTTATGTTCAAGTTCATCGCTCATTCCGAACGCGACACCGAGAGGCTCGGCGCCGCACTGGCCAACGCTGTTCCACCCGGGACGGTCATCGGCCTCGTCGGGCCGCTTGGCGCCGGCAAAACCCGGCTCGTGCAGGCGGTGGCCACGGCGCTTGGGGTTCCGCCGGGGCGCGTGACCAGTCCGACGTTCGTACTCGTCAACGAATACACGGGCGGGCGGATGCCCGTGTACCATTTCGACACCTATCGTTTGAAGGACGATGATGAGTTTTTGAACCTTGGGCCCGACGAGTATTTCGACTCGGCGGGACTCACGTTTGTGGAGTGGGCCGATCGCGTGGCGATGCTGCTGCCGCGTGATCGGTTGGAAATTACGATTGAGTTGGCTGGTTCTGCTAATGGAGCTTTTGTTGATGTTAAGGGGGTGGGCGGGGGCGGGGACGCCCCGGCTCGCGGGCGGTTGCTTGATCAGCGCACGTTTACGGTGCGCGGCACTTCGCCTGCAATGGAGGAGCTCATCCTTCCAATCCAGGCGGCTTGCGACTTCGCGCAATAGCAATAATCTCTTGCTACTTCTTCTTGCCTTTTAAACGTGCTTTCAGAACTGGATCGGACTTGAGCGGTAATTTCACCGGATTGCCCGATTCGGCGGCTTTGTAAACGCCGAGGATGATTTCAACCGATCGGCGGCCTTCGTGGCCGTCGATCGCGGGTGGGCGGTTCTTTTTCACGGCCTCGACGAAATCGCGGAACTGGATCGCGTGCCCGTGGTGGCCAATCGCGGAGGGGTCGCTCGCGCCGCCGCCGGTGCTCTTGTGGGCCTTCATTTCGTCGAGGATCGCTTTATCCTCCCTGCGTGACTTGGCAAAGTCCCAGGCCTTGAGGTCTTCTTCCTCCAACACGGCCGAGCCTTCGGAGCCGTGAATTTCGATTCGCTTCAGGTAGCCAGGGTAGGCGGCGGTGGTTGCTTCGATCGTGCCTAGAGCGCCGCTCGCAAATTTGAGTGTCGCGACGACGACGTCTTCGACTTCGATCCGCTCGTGGGCGAGAGTTGCCGCATTGGCTTGGATCTCGACGACGGGGCCCATCAGCCAGGTGAGCAAGTCGACGCTGTGGATCGCCTGGTTCATGAGAGCGCCGCCGCCATCGAGGGCCCAGGTGCCGCGCCACGCGCCGCTGTCATAGTACTGCTGCGTGCGGAACCATTTCACGTAGGAGTCGCCCAACGTAAGCCGGCCGAAGCGACCGCCGTCGATCGCCTTTTTGATTTTCACGCTCGAATCGTGGAACCGCGACGGGAAGATTGCTCCCAGTTGCACGCCGGCCTTCGCACACTCCTCGATCATCTTGTCACATTTCTTGAGCGTGATTTCGAGGGGCTTCTCAACGATGACGTGCTTTCCTGCCTGGGCCGCAGCGACGGCCGGCTCCATGTGGGCGCCGCTGGGCGTGGCGATGGTAACGATCGAGATCTTGGGATCGGCGAGCATGGCGCTCAGGTTCGTGTAAGCTTTGCAGCCATGCTCGGCAGCGAATTTCTCGGCCGCTGGCTCACGAGTATCAAAACAGGCGACCAGTTTCGCTCCGCGCACGTCGGCGATTGCTCGCGCGTGGAAATTACTGATCATGCCGCAACCAACGATGGCGAAACCGTATGACATGGGTGGGGTTGAGGGTTCGGGGTTCGGGGTTGAGTGAATAGGTGTCGGGTGTCAGATATTCAAGTTCCGACACCTGAAACCTGACGCCTACGCTGTGGGTCGCTATTATAGGCAGACTGGTTAACTGTCCCAAGCGTCTATGGCTGAACAAAGTATCAAATACGAACCGCGGCTGCATATTGTCTTGCATCAGCCGGAGATTCCTTACAACACGGGAAGCGTTGGGCGCACGTGCGTAGCGGTGGGGGCCAAGCTGTGGTTGGTGCGGCCACTGGGCTTCCGGGTCGACGATTACTATCTTCGTCGAGCTGGTCTGGATTATTGGGAACATTTGGAATGGCAGGTTGTGGATAACTGGGACGAATTCCAAGCCACTCAACCCGACGGGCGGCGCTGGTTCTTTACAAAGAAGGCCAGCCGGTCGTATATCGACGCCCGTTATCAACCGGGCGATGTGATGGTCTTCGGCAGCGAGTCGTCGGGCCTGCCCGACGCATTGCTCGACGATTACCAAACGGAGTCGCGACTGCGAATTCCGACGCGGCCCGAAGTGCGCAGCTTGAACCTCTCCAACGCGGTGGCCGTGGCGTCGTACGAGGCATTGCGGCAATGGGGATAAATTACGCATGTTCTCCATTCCCGTGGGGAACCATCTAGGTGCTCACAATTCTCCCCCCGAATTTTGAACAGTTGGTCGTGGGTGCCCAAGGTTTGCTATGGGCGCGCAGCGCTAGCGGGCACCGATTAGGGTGTTGGGTGATGTGTGTTGGTTTTTGGGTTATTAAAGCGGGGGCTGGGCGCTAAGCCGCAAGCGGCTGGTGCTCAGGGGATAGTATACGTATGATGTGGTTATCTAGTTGACTCCACCACTACTAGATGTTGTGG
>CAZGMU010000469.1:0-3686 GCA_964526975.1 uncultured Planctomycetaceae bacterium | reverse complement strand
CGGAAGAAATGTACGCGGCATTTCCCGGCCTCGAAGACGCGGTGGCCCGCAGCCAGCAGATTGCCGATAGCGTCGACTTGCAACTAGAGCTTGGCAAGCGGCACTTCCCCTCGTTTGCTCCGCCTGCCGAGAAAACCGGCGCACAATATCTGCGTGAATTGTGCGATGCCGGCTTGCGTGAGCGGTATGCGAACGATCCGCGGCGCTGGCAGAATCACGATTCGCAGTCGGGTCAATTGAGTGACGAAGTGCAGCAACGACTCGACCGCGAGCTGAATGTGATTGAGAAACTTGGCTTCTGCGACTACTTCCTCATCGTGTGGGATTTTGTTCGCTACGCGGTGGAGCAGCGCATCCCCTGCACGGCGCGCGGTTCCGGCGTGGGTTCGCTGGTTTGCTTCGGCCTCAAGATCAGTCACGTGTGCCCACTGCAGTATGGGCTGCTATTCGAACGGTTCCTGGATGAGAATCGCCGCGAAGCGCCAGATATCGATATCGATTTTTGCAAGGAGCGTCGCGCCGAAGTCATTCAATATGTGAAAGACAAATACGGCGAGGCGAACGTCGCTCAGATTGGCACGTTCGGCACGCTTGCCGCGCGGGCCGCGATTCGCGATGTCGGCCGGACGATGAGCATGCCGATCTTCCGTGTCGACCAGGTCGTGGCGATGGTACCCGATCAGCTTGGCATCGAACTGAAAGAAGCGCTGGAGCAAAGCGACGAGCTCAAGAAGGCCTACAACTCGGATGGCGAAATTCGCGAGCTGATCGATCTGGCGATGAAGGTCGAAGGCCTCGCGCGCAACGTTGGCACTCACGCGGCGGCGGTCGTGATCGCGGAGAAGCCGGTTGACCAGTACGTGCCGCTGCAATACGTGAAGGGCAAGACGGAAATCATCACCCAATGGGCGATGGGCGACGTCGAGAAGGCCGGCCTGTTGAAGATGGACTTCCTCGGCCTGCGCAACCTGACGATTCTCGCAAAGGCCGTTGACTTGATCGAGAAATCGCGTGGCGAGCGGATCGATCCGCACAAGTTTCCGCTGGATGACCCGAAGGCGTTCGGCGTGTTTAGCCGCGGCGAGACGAAGGGTATCTTCCAGTTCGAAAGCGGCGGCATTCGCGATCTGCTCCAGCGAATGAAGCCCGACCACTTCCGCGACATCATTGCCACGAACGCGCTCTACCGACCTGGTCCGCTCGAAGGCGGGCTCGTCGACGAGTACATCGAAGTCAAGCATGGTCGCAAGCCGGCCAATTATCCCCATCCGGTAATGAAAGACGTGCTCGAGGAAACCAACGGCGTCATGGTTTTCCAAGAGCAGGTCATGCGGATTCTCAATCTGCTCGGCGGCATTCCGCTGGCAGACGCTTATAGCTGCATTAAGGCGATCTCGAAGAAGAAGTTGGAGATGATCGCCAAGTTTAAGGAAGCGTTCATTAAGGGCGCACACGAGAAGGGACTCGAAAAGAAGAAAGCGGATGAGCTTTTCGGCCAGATCGAAAAGTTCGCGGGCTACGGCTTCAACAAGTCGCACAGTACCGCCTACGCCCTGATCGCCTACCAGACGGCCTACTTGAAGGCTCATTACCCGGTCGAATTCATGGCCGCCTTGCTCTGCGGCGATATTCCGGGGCGCAACTTCAAGAGCAAGGACCCACTGGTCGAACACTTGGAAGACTGCAAGCGGATGAGCGTCACGGTCGTGCCGCCGAATATTAATCGCTCGGAAGTCGATTTCGTGGTCGATGACAATGAGATTCTTTTCGGCCTAAGCGCAATCAAGGGATGCGGCAGCGGCGCGGCGGAAGCGATTTCCAACGCGCGGCGATTGGATGGGCCGTTTACCAGCTTGTTTAATTTTTGTGAGCGCGTTGATCCGCAAGCCTGCGGCCGGGCTGCGATTGAAACGCTCATCAAGGCCGGCGCGTTCGATACGCTGGGAGCGAATCGCGCGCAGTTTATGGCAGCGATCGATCGGGCGATGCAGAGTGGCGCTGCCGTGCTCGCCGATCGCAAGAGTGGCCAGCGTGGCCTGTTTGGCGACGAAGACGATTCACCGGCCGCTGCCAACCAATCGTTGCCCAATTGCCCCGAGTATCCGGAAAAAGAAAAGCTGGCGATGGAAAAGGAGGTACTGGGCTTTTACCTGACGAGCCACCCACTCTCGCAGCATGAAGCCACGCTTCGTACTTATTGTTCCCACACGAGTACGCAACTCGCGAACCTTGAACACCGAGACGAGGTCATGGTCGGCGGAATGCTCGCTGCCATCAAGTTCTCGCATACGAAGAACCCACGCCCAGGCAGTGTGCATACGAAGTACGCGATGTGGGATCTCGAAGACCTCGACGGCATCACGCGCTGCATCTTGTGGCCCGAGCAGTTCGCCGAGTTTGGCGAATTGGTGAAACCCGACGCGATCCTGGCGATTCGCGCCGCGATCGACCGCCGCCCTGGCGCGGAGGAAATCAACCTCATCGTGAACGAGTTGATTCCGCTCGAGGAGCTATCGGCGCGTTTCTCGAATGCCGTTATGATTCGCTTGCGAGAAGATGCGCACGGTCCCGATATGCTCACTCCACTTCGGGAGATCGTTCGCGGCTACCCGGGCGCCAAGCCGTTGCGGCTACGTCTGGAATTGGCCAACGGCGGGTGTGTGTTGCTGGATTGCGCCTCGAAGAATACGGTCGCGATCGATCCGGAGCTACGGCGGCGTGTCGAAGAATTGCTTGGCCCCGGCAGTTTCAAAGTCATGGGGAGTGCCCCCAAACCCACGCAGCAGCAAGGCGGCAACAATCGTCGGCGAGCGATGGCGCGAAACTAAGGATTCTGCCAATTACAAGGTCGTAGCCGTCCGGCGGTTGGCAGATGAATTCCATTATGATTCCCGGCCTCGGTTCATGACCTTTTGTTTCTCGGCTTGGCTCTCGTCGGGTGTCGTGGTTGCAAGCTATAGTAATAGTAGCTGCTTGCCAATCCGATCCTCTAGAGTCTCATGGCGCAACATCAACGCATTTTAGTCACCGGCGGCGCCGGTTTTTTGGGTTCTCACCTTTGCGAGCGTCTCGTCAGCGAAGGGCATGATGTCGTATGCATCGATAACTTTTTCACCAGTCAGAAGACCAACGTTGCCCATCTGCTAGGTCGCCATAATTTCGATCTGATTCGACACGACATCACGCAGCCGATCGTGCTCGAAGTCGACCAGATTTACAACCTGGCCTGCCCGGCCGCGCCGGGCCACTACCAGTACAATCCGATCAAGACGATGAAGACGTCGGTCCTCGGCGCGATCAATATGCTTGGCCTTGCCAAGCGCTGCCGAGCCAAAATCCTCCAAGCGTCGACCAGCGAAGTATACGGCGATCCGGAAATCCACCCGCAGCCCGAGTCGTACCGCGGCTCGGTGAACCCGATTGGGCCGCGCGCGTGCTACGACGAAGGCAAACGCGTCGCCGAGTCGTTGTTCATGGACTACCACCGGATGCATAATCTCGATATTCGCATTGTGCGAATTTTCAACACGTACGGCCCGCGGATGCATCCGTATGATGGCCGCGTGGTATCGAACTTCATTCGCCAGGCGCTGCGCGGCGAAGACATCACGATCTTCGGCGACGGCAGCCAAACCCGTTCGTTCTGCTACCGCGACGACCTGATCGAAGGCATGATCCGCATGATG
>CAZGMU010000468.1:0-3708 GCA_964526975.1 uncultured Planctomycetaceae bacterium | reverse complement strand
GTCGTTGCCGATGCCGTGATCCAGCTTCGGCTGGCGAGTGACCTTCGCAATTGGGAAGAACTGTCTCCCCAGCAGCATGCGGCCGCGATCAATCACTTCGCCGCCGATATCAAGAAAACCGGTCTCACCCGTGGTCAGGCCGCCATGTTGATGCGTCTTGCCAATATGCTTGGCGAGCGCGAAGAAGGCCCAACCATTGCCAAGGCGATTGACGGCGTGCTGCCCTTGGCTCGCGAGTCTCGTGAACCGGAAATCAAACGGATGGTCCCGATCTTCGAGGGTATTCAACGCCGCCTCGCCCTGCCCGGCAATCCGATCGAGATCGAAGGCACCCTCCTCAGCGGCCAAAAAGTCAATTGGGAATCGTACAAAGGCAAGGTTGTTCTGGTCGATTTCTTCGCCAGCTTCTGCGACCCCTGTCGGGCCGAAGTGCCCAACGTTCTCGCCAATTATCAGGCCTATCACGACAAGGGCTTCGAGGTCGTCGGCGTCAATCTCGACACGAACCCACGGATGTGCAAGGCCTACATGGATCAGACCGGCTTTCAGTTCCCCACCATTATCGGCGAACGACCGGGCGCCAACGGCTGGGACCTGCCGCTAGCTCGCAAGTACGGCATCACGGCGATTCCCCGCGTGATTCTCGTCGACCAGAACGGCAAAGTCGTTTCGACAATGGCCCGCGGCGAGCGACTCGGCGAATTGCTCGCTCAACTCCTCGGCCCCTCCGACCGCCCACCCGCCCGCACCACCAGCAGCAACGAAGATTCCTCCGTGATTCCAACCGGCGGTATCTCGTTCGGCGAGGGCGGCGTAGTTCCTGCCTCTACACAAGATGAACTTGCCCCTGCCGAGCCGGCTACGTTGGCACCCGAGCCCCCGAAGGAATAGCGTTTACGCGATATCGATCGGCGTTGCCCCCGGCGGCGGCGTCCCTTTGCCCGAGCGCACGTAACTCGTGCGGCCTAGCGCATAATCTTCCGCGCTGGGTAAATCAGGCGCGGCCGAGTCGGCTGCGCGCGATGCCTCGAACAACTTTTTCAGAAATGGGCGGCACCAACCACAACCAGTCCCGGCTCCGTGGCATTCCGAAAGCTGGCTCTCGCGCCGCGGTTTTTCCACGCGCAGAAAGTTGATCACCTTGCGCTTGGTAACATGGAAACAAAGACAGAGCTCGTCGTCGAGTTCCATGGATCGCGGCCTAGTGCCGTCCCTTTTGATGTTCCAGCCGAGCCAGGCCGGCTGCGCCCATGTAGCCGGCATCGCCGCCCAGCGTGGCAAATTCGATTTTAACCACGTCGCGCAACGGCTCCAAAATTCGTGGCCGCACTTCGTCGCGAATCCGCTGCAAAAACGCTCGACCAATCTGCGTGTCGTTCTCGCCAAACGTCATCGCGCCGCCAATCAGCACCGCATCCGGATCGATCGTATGGATGAACGACACGATGCCAATCGCCAGCCAGTACGCCGTTTCCATGATGACTCTGCGAGCGACTTCATCGCCTCTTTCAGCCTCTTCGGCAATCACCTTTGGCGTAATTTCTTCACCAGCGGCTCGCCGCTTAGCGAGCGACGTGACGGTCGTGCTGCCGAGCGCCGCGAGCGCTCGATTGACCAGTGCCGACGCGTTCGCATAGCTTTCGAGCGACCCGCGTTTGCCGAGCGAGTCCATCGGCGCGTCGTGTGCCGGATTGATGAGGATGTGGCCACACTCGCTGCCGCAACTGTGTTCGCCTTCGATGAGCGTATCGCCGATGATGATGCCCCCGCCCACGCCAGTGCCAAGCGTGAGAAACACGAGGCTGTGGTACAGTTTGCCGGCCCCAGACCAGAATTCGCCATAGGCGGCCGCGTTGGCGTCGTTGGCGAACGTGACGGGCAGCCCGATATGGTGGCTGACCTCATCGCGAATCGGAAAGTTCCACCAGCCCGGCAAGTTGCCCGGTCGCAGGATCATCCCCTTGGCGATATCCATCGGCCCCGGCGTGGCGAGGCCCGCCCGGGCGATGTCGGCCTTATCGACGGCGGCTTTCTTGATGAGCTGTTCGACTGCCACGGCCATCCGCGCACAAGCGTCTTCCGCTCCGCGGTCCTGCTCGGTCGGCATCGAATGATACGCGAGCGTCTGCCCGTCGTCGTCCACCAAACCAAACTTGATATTCGTGCCGCCAACATCAATGCCGACGAAATAAGGCTGCTTCGCTTGAACCATAGTGAACTACGAACATGTTACGAACAAATTGAACGCACCCAACCCACGCAGTATAGAGTCACGAAACATGCCAAGCAATTACGCGATAAGCACCTCGTCCCTACGCTCCGCGTAGAGACGCAATCTACCGACGCTCTGCGCCGAGTCGGCCGTGTTGTCACGCAGCATCGTTCTGTTGCCTTGCTGACGCGCCGTGGAGCGATTGGGGCTTCTATTCCCACGCGGAGCGTGGAAACAAGTGGTATGGTGGTTTGGGATTCGCGATCAAATACCGCGGAGTTCCGTCGACGATACATCCTCACGAAAAATAGCAGCAGGAACCTCGTCGCAGATTTCGCGCAATGCAGCCGGCAACTCGATTTCCGAGAGCGTGTGAAACGCGTCGCCGATCACTCGTCCAAAGACAAGAAACCGACATCGCGACTGTTTTGCCAGCGAGTCGATCGCGGCATCTCGCTGGGCCGAATCGCCGCCGTAATAACGAGGATCGGCAATACGGAGCATCGTGTCGATGCCGACGACAAACGTGGAGCCAGGCGAGATTCTCGCCTTGTCCACAAACGTCGGCAGCCGGGTCAGCAGCACCGGCCGATCGGCAAACTGCGCCAGGCGGTCGGCAAGCTCGACAAAATCAAGCGATGGTTTATCGACATTGGTCACCGAAAGCTCAAGGGTGGTCGGCACTCCGCTGCGTTCCGCGGCGATGTCTGCCATTTGCTTGTGCGCAGCGTGAAGCGGATTGAACGAACCTGGAAAAATAACGGACGTGTTGTTTCCCAACGATATGAATTGTCGCTCTCCCAACAGTAGTTCGGTCCACTCTTTTGGCGCTTGCTGCTCGCGCCGATCGAGCGGATATGCGACTGATTCGTTGGCCGGCGCTTCGATTCCACAGGCTTCGGCGACCATGGACAGAATGATTTCCCGTGCCATCGATTCTTCTTCGGCGTGAGTTCCTTCATGGGGAAACGTTTGTGAAACAACGACTGTTTTCCCCGCCGATTGCCAGGCGACATGGATTCGATGCGCTCCGCGCTTAGGCCGATTGCTGGCCAGGCTGGCCGTCGCGCCGATGCCCAGCAGCGTGCGCGGATCAGCATCGGATAGTTGCCGCGCACGTTCGAACGCCGCCATTGCCATGGCCCGCGCGGTCCGCTCGCTACAGTGCTGGTCGGGAGTGCCGCCCAGCCAATCGGACAGGGATCGTGGCGAATACGGAACGACCGCTTCGAGCACACTGGCCGACGCTCCGGGAACCTGCAGCAACGCCGAGATCGCGCCGCTGCCGCCGCCGGTGACGGCGATCACAAGCGGGTGACCCGCGGCATGAATTCGTTCGATGAGCCCTGGCGTTGTCACGTTGATAACTTTCGATATGAGGTCATTCGGAAGGACAGGATAACAGGATTTCAAGGATCGACGGGATAGAAATGCATACTTTGGATGACTCAAAAACAACTTCGGCGGATAGGATTCACCACGGAGACACGGAGGAC
>CAZGMU010000467.1:0-3710 GCA_964526975.1 uncultured Planctomycetaceae bacterium | reverse complement strand
CGGAGCCACGCTGCGCAGTCGTCAACTCAGTGCGCGCATCATTTCTTTTTTTACAAAGGCGTAAGACGTTAGGAATAAGGCATAAGGAACAACAAACCCACGGAGCACAACACCATGCACTAACGCCTAACGACTTAAGCCTTAAGCCTTACACCCAACCCCCGCTTGCGGCTTAGCGCCAACAAACCACGAACAACAAACCACCACCTGCGGCAAACGCAAAATCAGCCACTAGTGGGCGGGAGAAAAATATAGAGTAGAATGGCGGTCTCGCCGAAAATCCTGCCTTTTTTCTCCTGCCTGGGAGTCCCGCCTGATGATTCGTTTGCAGCAGCATATTGCCGCCTTGTCGTTGATTGCAATTACTTCGGCCACGGGGACGACGGTTGTTGCGCAAGCCGATCCATTAACCAAAACGAAAGCGGGCTCACAGCCACTCACTTACAAGAACCCAATCCTTACAGACGGCTATCCGGCCGATCCCCACGTGATTTTGGTGGATGGCACGTATTATTTGTACCCAACGACGCACGGACGCGGATACGACGCGTGGACATCGACCGATCTGGTGAATTGGAAACCACGTGGCAGCGTGTTCAAGGCGCCCCACGGCGGCGCATGGGCGCCCGACGTGTTTCACAACAAACGTGGCGACGGAAAGTTTTATCTCTACTACACCGACAGCAAGCCCGATGCGCCGCGACATGGGCCGTTTGGTAAGCAAATTGGAGTAGCGGTAAGCGATTCGCCGTTGGGGCCATTCGAAGACAAAAAAGTGTTCGCCGAGGGAGCGATCGATGCGCACCTGTTTCAAGATAACGACGGCAAGTATTACTTGTACTACGTCGAGATCACGGACGGCTTCAAGATTTTCGCCCAGCCAATGAAAGACCCGTTGACCAAGGAGGGAAATCGAATCGAAGTAATCCGCCCAACCGAGCCATGGGAGATGGCCAGCGGCCACGTGACCGAGGGACCGTTCATGCTGAAGCACAAGGGCACCTACTACCTGATGTACTCCGGCAGCGGCGCCGATACGCCAAACTACGCAATTGGTTATGCGACATCGAAGTCACCACTGGGGCCATTCAAGAAGCACGCGGGCAACCCGATCGCGCATCGCGGCAACGGAATCTACGGCCCCGGTCATCACTGCGTCGTCGACGGACCAGACGGAAAAATGTGGATGGTGTATCACCAAAAATACAACGACGGCACGAACTACCGGCGGTTCCTGGCGCTCGACCCGATCTGGTTCGACGACGAGGGAAAACTACACACGCGGGTAACGCGAGGAACGGTGGAGCAAGGGCCGACAAAATGATCCGACGGCAAGCTTTTCCTCGTCACTCGGTCGGAAAGCGGCACGAGCAAGGCAAAATGCCGCATGAGCCCGGCAATGAATCTAGCAAAAAATGGTGCTTCCATGATTTAGTGGATCAGATTTCCCTAAAAACTCCCTTTTAATAGGAGGAAACGAAGGCCCTCTCGACGCTTGCATTGATATTGAACAGACCCGCGAGCCGGGGCGTCCTCGCCCCCGTCCGCCCGTTCATAAATCAATCAAAGTATCAATCATTCGTGGATGAAGGTTGCTGGCTTCCCAAAAAACGCTGGCCGCGAGTGGCCCCCCTTTGCTGCCTCTTTTTCCTCCTGCTCATGCTTTCTTGTCCCAACCAATGGCCCTTCAATAAATCCCCGGAAGAACCAAAAAATGTGTACTTTCACGGGCATAGTAGTTAAACTGCGAGCAACTGCTCTATTCGGTTTCTGAAGACTTCCTGTTACGGCACTTTTCAACTTTTCCGAGTGCGTCCGGTTGCTGCCGTGCTTCTTATCCTCTTTTTTATTCTTCACAAGGCGAGAAAAATCATGCGGAAGTCAATCGTCGTGACAGCATGCGCTGTCCTTTCATGTTTTTTTATCTCCACAACGGCTCAGGCTGTTACGGGCGATTGGACTGGTCTCCCCGCCCCCAACAACTTGTGGAGCAATAGCGCTGCGTGGGTCGACGGCATCATCCCCAACGGGCAGGGAGATACTGCACAATACCTGACGACTCAAAACACTCCCGCCGCAAGCTCGGTCGCCATCAACGATCTGGCGGACGTCACCGTCGGCACGCTCCGGCTTTCGGGCAATACCAACCACTCGATGCAATTTACACCGAGGCAGAACATCAAGCTCAACCAGGATGGAGCCGGTCCGGGGCACGCCGCCGTCATCAATGATGCCATTGGAACGGTGGAAAGCGGTACCCCGCCCAGTGCAACCAGCAATATATCGATTTTCCTGAATCCCGCAGGCGGCACTAATCCAGGAGCATTCTTGCTGGAGGACGAGCTGTGGCTCATCAACAACAGCAACTCGACTCGCAGCAACGGCTCGATCCAGATTCGTGGTCCGCTCAAGGGCACGGGCAACATCTATATGGAGAACGCTACCAACGATATCACCGCGGGGCAAATCCAATGGACGAATAACCAATCCTCTGGAATCGGCGCCGGCGGCTTCGGCGGTGACATCTATGTCAGAAAGGGCGCGGTCACGTTTACGCGGGGCGACGTCTTCACCCCCGCGAGCAAGATGATCTATCTTGGCGCGGAAGGAATGGGCGACGCCACGCTGGCGTTCACGGGCGGCGGCGTCGGCGGCATGGAATACCAATTCACCTCCGTGGCAAATACCGGCGGCACAACGCGGTTTATCGCCGCCTCGACAAGCGCCGGCAGCGCGGGCGACGTCGTTATTCGGAGCACGTTCACTAATTTCGGCAATATCTTTCTTGAAGGCCCGATTACTTTCGAAAACCGTTCCACGAGCGGCGCGACCCTGGTGGTCGGCGACAGAATCTTCGGCGCGGCTGGGTTCACCAAGACGGGCCCCGGCGATATGCGGCTGACCAACGCCAACACCTTCTCGGGCGGGACGACCGTGGAAGAGGGCGCCCTCATCGTCACCCATACCGATGCAATCGTCACGCCCTATGGAACCCACGCCGCGACCGATGGCACGCTCGGCGCCGGCGGTGTGACGGTCAAATCCGGCCTTTCGACAGCGAATCCGACGAAAGTCGTCATCGAGTCGTCTCTCGCCGCGATTAATGTCATCGCCGATACGGCAACGGTCCGCCTGGCGGGCTGCGACGATGCGTTCGGCTGTGTGGGCGGCACGCCAGACGTGCCCGATGGTGGATTCTTGCTATTGGACTCCGGAATCAATGAAACGGTGAGCGCGTTGCTGCTCTCCTTTGATGGTGGCACGACCTATGTCGCGCAAGCCCCAGGCACCTACGGCGCCAGCGGCAGCGGCGCAGCGCACGAACTAGATGAATACTTCGCCGGCTTCGGCATCCTCACGGTGGCGCCGGCCGGCTTGCCTGGCGACTTCAATAATGACGGCAAGGTCGACGCCGGCGACTATGTAACCTGGCGCAAAAACGATGGTGCCAATGCCACGCTCCCCAATGACGGCGGCGCCGGCGATCAGGCGGCCCGGTACACGTTATGGCGGACCAACTTCGGCAAGCCCCCGGGAAGCGGCGCCGAGCTGGTCGACGGCGGCCAGGTCCCGGAACCAGGCGCCCTGCTGCTAATGGCGACGGGCGTATTGGCAATGTGCGCCGGCCAGCGACGACGCGCTGACTTGTCTTAGAGGTGTCCGTTCCGCGGACCGCAGGAGTCCAGGCGAACCGAGCCGCCGGTAACGCT
>CAZGMU010000466.1:0-3720 GCA_964526975.1 uncultured Planctomycetaceae bacterium | reverse complement strand
CTAAGGCTCTCGCGCTATAGCTCTTCCACTACTAACAATGCAATATCCGGGCTAGCCATTAGCCGGTGGTTGAGGAGCATCGCGACGACACCACCGGATTAGTAACGGCATTTAACACAACGACCCTGAAGGGTCGCAGCACACATCCTTGCACGACGCTCGCCAAACCTTACAACGCCGCGCGATACGCCTCCGCCTACTTCACGTCGCGAAACGCACTCCAGCCAAGATAGGCGACAATTCCTCCACAGATCGCCATGCCGATGTCGGACATCGCGCCCCCTTTGGACGGACCGCCAAACGGAATGCCCAGAAGTAAATCGAGGGCAAACATCACTGCCACCAGGCCGCCAATTGCCATTCCGGCGACGGACATTGCTTTACCCATCGATCCCAAACCCTCTAACCCAGCACAACCGCTGCTGCGTCCACGCGGACGATAAAGCTAGTATAATCCCCAGCTTTTTGTTGTCACGGCAGCCCACGCATACGCCGCAATTTCCGCATTATTTGTATTCTATCTGGCGCGGTTATTCTACCACTTCGGGCTTGGAACGCTCCGGCTCGCCGGGAGCCGCCATAACCGAATTTGCCGCCAAATCCAGCTCCCGCTCTTTCCGCACCCGGGCGACCTCACCCACCAGAGACGTAATAATCGCGTGATTGGCCAGGATATTATTCCACGCCACGATGTAAGTCCAAGCGACCAGTCCGATCCCCGAAAACGCGCCGATCAGGTGCCAATTGGCCCAGGCCTTGGTATTCGGCTGCATACTCGCCGGGTCTGCCGCTCCCCCCAGGGCAATCACCCCCACAACGCCCAACATCCCCGCCAGAACCCAGGGAAACGTCCGCCGCTTGAGCCGATTACTGGCCAAAACCGGCCCCTGATCGAGTTGATACGTCTCGACCACCTCTTTGCACCACCGGCTCGTGCCAATGAAATACGTCACCACAATGCTCTCGACGAACACCACAAACAGCGCCGCCGCTATGCCGGTTAGCCGATGGAGCGTGGCCCAATGGAGCGTGGCATGAGTCGGAACCGGCTTTTCGTAGAGGTCTCCCATCGAGAGCCCCATCACGAGCGCCATGACCAGCAACATGATGGAAAGCGACGAGAGCGTGAGGAAAATTCGAGTCATTCGTAAGTACAATAGGTAAAGCGTTCGCCGACGAACTCGGCCTGCTGTAAGGTTAGAGCGTGTTCTAAAATTCCCCTCCCTTGTAGGGAGGGGCTAGGGGAGGGTTCGATCAACCGTGCTTTCCTTCCCTTGCCTATCCTCTTTTTTAGAAGGACAAGAATTCTAAAACACGTTTTTAGTCGACTGCGACTAACCTACCGGCATTTGGCCTGCCTTGCACCCCCCTGCCCTGCCCCGCCTTGGTAGAAATCGCTTAGTCACATTCAAAAACACGCGCATAGCCGGACCGCCACGCGGTCCGGACCTCGTCCCCCCCTACAATCCGCTGCCATATGTCCTCGCAAAACAGACCGCTATTAGCAATTACCATGGGCGACCCGGCCGGCGTCGGCCCCGAAGTTATCCTCGGAGCTTGGAGCACCCCGCAGCTCCACGCCGCAGCCCGGCCGGTTGTTGTCGGTCACCCGGAAATCATGCGCCGAGCCGCCAAGCTGCTGAAAAGCCCTGTCCGGATCATCGGCCTGAGTTCCGCCTCCTCGCTCAAAACGGTCGCTGCCAGTCCCACGGTCCTCTCCTGTGTAAAGGTTTGTGACGATGACGTTCTCAACGTGCCCGTCGGCCATCACAGCGCTCAAGCGGGTGAAGCCGCCTACCAAGCCGTAACGATCGCCGCCGATTGGGCACTACAGAAGCGCGTCGACGGCATCGTCACCGCCCCGCTCAGCAAAGCGGCCCTCCACGCCGCCGGCCACAAATACCCGGGCCACACCGAGCTGCTTGCCGAAATTTGCGGCATCCGCGAATTCGCCATGATGCTCTACCTGCCGCCGGGCAAGGAAGTCCGCTCGCCCCACGGCTTGGGCGTCGCGCATGTCACGCTCCATCAATCGATGCGCAGCATCTTCAACGATCTCACGACGCCCGCGATCCTGTCGAAATGCAAACTAGCCAATAGTGTGATGCTACGCTTAGGCGTCGAGCGCCCGCGCGTCGGCGTCTGCGCGCTCAATCCACACGCCGGCGAAGACGGCCTCTTCGGCGATGAAGAGCAAACCATCATCGCCCCCGCCGTCGCCGCCGCCCATGAAGCCGGCATCGACGCGAAAGGCCCCTTCCCCACCGACACGCTCATGATGCGTGCCCGCGATGGCGAATTCGACGCCGTCGTCGCCATGTATCACGACCAAGGCCATATCGCCTTGAAACTCCTCGGCATGCACGCCGCCGTGAACATCACGCTCGGCCTCCCGATCGTCCGCACCAGCGTCGCCCACGGCACCGCCTTCGACCGCGCCTGGCAAGGCACGGCCCGCAGCGAAGGCATGGTAGCCGCGATTCTCACCGCCGCAAAACTGGCGAATGTGCAACGCACGTAGAATACATATAGCCGACCCATCCTGGGTCGGTTGCTCAGCTCTCGCTATAACCCACCCAAGTCCAGCCGCCAATGATTTTGACGCTGGCTAATTTACCGTGGTAAAATTCAAATGTAAGGAACTCTAACAAAACCGAAATGGGGGAACCGGACGCTAGCGAGTTCCGGCTGATTTAATTAGCCGGCGGGCGTTAGCCCTCGGTTTTGTTCGAGTTCCTAAAAGGAAACATCGCTGTGCAAATCGACATCCCGATGGTTGAAACCAAGAAGCTGGAGCTCCACGCCACGGCAGCCGGCTTCGATAGCGTTGAAAAGTACGTGGCCGAGTTCGTGTTGACTTTGGCCAAGCAGCCAAACGCCGCCGAGCAATTCGCGCCCATAGCCGACAACGAACTGGCTGCCAGCCTGGCCATGATCGATCGGGGCATGTCTCAAATTCGCTCCGGCCAAGGTCTAAATATCGCGGAAGCTCGCCGTCATACGTTGGAGCAACTCGGCCGCGGCAAAGAATGAAATCCTACACCGTTGTTGTAGCCCCGATCGCTGCCGATCAAATCGCCGAATACGGCCGCTTTCTGGCAGAAGTCGCCGGGGCGCCTTAAACGGCCGAGCAATGGGTCGATCACATCTACGACACGATCGCCACACTCGAAGCCTTTCCGAACCGATACTCGCTAGCCGAAGAAAATCGTTACCGCGACTACGAGATTCGCCGCCAAATAATCGGCAACTACCTCGCGCTCTATTCGGTCGACGAAGAAGCGGCCAAGGTCTACGTCATCGGCTTTCGACACGGCCACCGCTTGCCGAGGCCTGGCGACCTGCCACGAGATTTGCCATAAGATTTGCCATAAGCGATCAGGAAAGCGAAGACCTTAGCAAAAACCGCTTATTGGTTCCTGGCGCCTTTGCTCCCATCGCCATCCTTTTCTTACTCCATGCCATCGTCAACGCTTCCGCGATGAGCAGATTCTCGCGATGGTTTCAGGAGTTCAAACTCATTTGTGATGGTTTCTCAGTCGGCCACGTAGGCAGACGAATGGAACTATTCCAATCAAGACCAGCAACGCTGTCGCTGGCTCGGGCACAGCCGTGATCGAAAATACTCCATCCGCGAATGTGGAGGAATATTGAAATCCAGGCGGCGCATTGACAAAGTTCAACGGGCCGGTCAGTTCGAATGTGCTGCCACTGAAGAGG
>CAZGMU010000465.1:2609-3724 GCA_964526975.1 uncultured Planctomycetaceae bacterium | reverse complement strand
CCGCGCTGGCAGAGTTTCAAGCGACTGTTTCGGTTCATCGACGTGGGAAACGATGCGAACGACATCCCCAAATACAATGGCGGCCTGTTCGCCACGCACGACGTCGATGATTTAGAGCTGCCCGACAAGTGGACCAACTTTTTCAATCGGATCAGCTCCTACAGCTTCGCCGACGAAGTCAACCTCGACGTCCTGGGCCACCTCTTCGAGCGCTCGATCACCGAGCTGGAAAAAGCCAAGCTCGGCGGCCTGTTCGGCGACGCCGAACGCGCCGAACGCTTCGCCACGATGCCGCAATCGGTGAAGCGCAAGCAGCTCGGCGTCTATTACACTCCGCCCGAGCTTACCAGCCTGATCGTCGAGTACACGGTCAGCGAGCTCATCGACGAGCGCTTCGCCGAGCTGGCCACCCAATTCGGCATCAGCAAAAAAGATGCTGCCCGCCGCATCTTTCCGGATGATGAAGCCTTTTGGCGTGGCTGCCTCGAAATTCTCCGCAACCTGAAAATCGTCGACCCCGCCTGCGGCTCCGGCGCGTTCCTATTCCAAGCGTATAACGTGCTGGAACACCGCTACTTCGAAGTGGTCGGCCACCTCTCCAACCTCCCTCTCCCTCCGGGAGAGGGCCGGGGTGAGGGCGCCTTGCCCTACGAAGACCTGGCAGCCCAAATCCCCGCGTTCATCCTCAACGACAATCTCTACGGCGTCGACCTTTCGCCCGAAGCCGTCGAGATCACGCAACTCGCGCTCTGGATTCGCTCGGCCACGCCGGGCCAGACGCTCGCCACGCTGTCGCGCAACATCGTCCACGGCAACAGCCTCGTGCATGACCCGGAAAAACACCCTGCCGGCTTCGATTGGCGCGAAAGGTTCCCCGAAGTATTTAGCCCCCGGCCATTGGCCGGGGGCTATATGGACCGCGAACCGGGCTTCGACTGCGTCATCGGCAACCCGCCCTGGGAACGCATCAAGCTCCAGGAACGCGAATTCTTCTCGCTGCCCGCGCCCGAAATCGCCACCGCCACCAATGCCGCCACCCGCCGCAAACTGGTCGCGAAGCTCGAATCCGACGACCCTGCGATTTACGAGCGCTACCAACAAGCGCTCGCCGCCGC
>CAZGMU010000465.1:0-2518 GCA_964526975.1 uncultured Planctomycetaceae bacterium | reverse complement strand
GACCTACTGCCGCGCGTCCGATGCCTACCCGCTCACCGGCAAAGGCGACATCAACACCTACGCCGTCTTTGCTGAGCTTGCTTACCAGCTTGTTGCGCCGCACGGCCGGGTAGGTCTGCTTACGCCGTCGGGCATTGCTTCGGACAAGACAACGATGGATTTCTTCGCGGCGGTTGCCGAAACAAATCGACTGATTCGCTTGTATGACTTCGAGAATCGAACGAAAAAGTTCTTTCCGGAAGTCGACGGCCGTTTCAAGTTTTGCATTTTGAATTTCGGCGGCTCCTCACTCCCTCTCCCTTCGGGAGAGGGCCGGGGTGAGGGCAAACAACGCCGAGCGTCCCTCACCCCCAACCCCTCTCCCAAAGGGAGAGGGGGGAATGCGGCCGACTTCGTTTTCTTCGCGCATACCGTCGAAGACTTGGAAGATAAGGATCGCCACATCGCACTCTCCGGCGACGACATCAAGCTCCTCAATCCCAATACGCGCACCTGCCCGATCTTTCGCACGCGACGCGACGCCGAAATCACCAAGGAAATCTACCGCCGCGTTCCGATCCTCATCGACCGCAACCGCACCGGTCCAACCGCTAACCCCTGGGGCGTCTCGTTCCAGCGCATGTTCGATCAAACGAACGACGCGGAACTATTCCACGAACCCGACGCCCTCAAGAACGACGGTTTCAAACTGAAAGGCAATCGCTGGATCCTCCCCTCTCCCCGTGGGAGAGGGGCCGGGGGTGAGGGTAAACCACCGCAAGACACCCTCACCCCTAACCCCTCTCCCAAAGGGAGAGGGGAACAGGTCTACTTGCCGCTGTATGAAGCGAAGATGATTCAAGCGTATGATCATCGCGCTGCCAACGTGGTGACCGATACCGCCAACTGGGTCCGACAAGGACAGACCGCCGGCTCGACTTTGGTGCAGTGGCAAAGCCCTGAATACTCAGTGCTACCGCGTTTCTGGGTCGCAGACGAAGCAGTAGCGGCGCAACTCAAACAGCCGGTGTCATCATTTCTCGCTTATAAAGATGTGACGAGCCCTACGAACCAGCGGACAATGATTTCAGCAATCATTCCCGTCGTGGGTGTTGTCAATTCGGCCCCCCTCATCTTTTCAGATCAAACTCCGCGACGAACCGCTTGCTTGTTGGGCAATTTGAATAGCTTCGCCTACGACTTTGTCGTTCGGCAAAAAATCAGCAATGTTCACTTGAATTTTTTCATTGTGGAGCAAGCTCCAACATTTCCGCCTGACACCTACTCCAAACCCTGCCCCTGGTCGCGCCGCAAAACGAAACTCGAAACCTGGATCAGCGAGCGCGTCCTGAAGCTCACCTGCACGGCCGAAGACATGCTCCCCTTGGCCGACACCTGCGATTTCAAATCGGGCAGCTTCGAATCTGAGTACGGCGGCCGGCTCAACCAATGGGACGAAGCCCAGCGCGCCCAGCTCATGGCCGAGCTCGACGCCGCCTACTTCCACCTCTACGGCATCGCGCGCGATGATGTCGAGTACATCCTCTCCACGTTCAAAGGCATCCACGACCCGACACCGCTGTTCCCCGGCGCCTCGACGAAGGCAGAACACATACTCGCGCTGTACGATGAGTATGTAACGCGCACGTGAGCCCGACTGCCCTTTCCCACCAAAAGACGAGCCAATGCCCTCCAAGATCTACGTTTACAAATGCGTCGTCGATGACGGCACGGCTCCCTGCATCGACCGCGGCCTGCTTTCAATGACTGTCTGCAAACCCAAGGTCCGCACGGCGGCCAAGGTCGGCGACATCGTCATCGCTTTCGGCACCAACGCCCAGCCAGCCCCAAACCGCCTCGTTTACGCGGCCAAGATTACGGAAATCATTCTTGACGCCGGCTACTTCGACGAGCCCGAGTACCAGAAGCGCAGAGATTGTATCTACAAACGCACTCCGCAAGGCGCGTTGAAACTAGTGCCAGGCACATCCGCTCACAACACGGGTACCCATGCCAAAGACCTCGGCCCGCCGCCCCATTACCCCAACGCGATCGCCCTCATCAGCACCGACTTCCGCTACTTCGGCGGTGCGGGCACCGACGAATGGAAAGAGCACGCCCCGCATCTTAAGAAAATGGTCGAACTCCTCGGCCAAGGCCACCGTGTCAACCACACCCGCGAAGTTCGCGACGATTTGCTGAAGCTCGTCGCCCGCACCTGGAAACAGTTTCCGAAAAAAGTGAACGGTACGCCCCGACACGCCGAAAGTGGCAATTCCGAATCTATTTCGAATCGCAAAACCAAAACTCCCTCGCGCAAGCCGCGCTCGAAATAATCGGGCTATGGGTCGCTTTGCCGAACTAGGGAGCGGCTCAATAATAACTTCCCGATTTTCAGAATAACCACGGAGACACGGAGGGCACGGAGAAGAAACCCAAGAGGAATAGGAACACTAAATCTTTACTAACGATAGCTGCGCTACCAATGAGACCTTGGGTGCCATGGCCACTGCTCGGAGTGGCCATGTTCAGGCAACCT
>CAZGMU010000464.1:0-3726 GCA_964526975.1 uncultured Planctomycetaceae bacterium | reverse complement strand
TCTGCCTCCGCCAAACCCGCCGCATGCAGCAGATCCCCGTTATCCTCTACGGCAGCGACTACTGGCGCTCGATCATCAACTTCCAAAAGCTCGCCGACGAAGCTGTCATCGACGACGAAGACATCAAACTCGTTAGCTTCGCCGACTCACCCCAACAAGCCTGGAACATCATCGCCAACTTCCACGGCCTGTAGGTCAGGCTTTAGCCTGACGCCTGTATTCACACAAAATATCTCACGCAAAGGCGCGAAGGCGTAAAAATACAAAGAATTAAACCACTAAGGTCACAAAGGACACAAAGGAATACCTGAAGACTGTAAAAAGGATCTAATCTTTCTTCGTTCTTCGTGCCCTTTGTGTCCTTTGTGGTAAATGAATCCTCTTTCTTTGCGCCTTAGCGCCTTTGCGTGAGACCTTCATTTGCTTCATTGTATGAGTGATGCACAAAATTCTCCCGTAGCCCTAGTCACCGGCGGTGCCATCCGCGTCGGCGCCGCAATCGTCCGCGAACTCGCCGCGCGCAACTACCGCGTCGCCATCCACGCCAACACCAGCCTCGACAAAGCCCAAGAACTCGCCACCGAACTAAAATCCGACGGCCACGAAGCCGCCACATTCGGCGCCGACCTCCGTGACGAAGACGCCGCCCGCGCCATGATCGACCGCGCCCGTCGCCACTTCGGCCGCCTCGACGCTCTCGTCAACAGCGCCGCCGCCTGGTCCCCCACATCCATCGAAGAAACCCTCGCCGACGACGTCCGCCGCTTCTTCGAGGTCAACACGCTCAGCACCTTCATCTGCTGCCAACACGCCGGCCTCATCATGATGGAGCAACCCGCAGGCGGCGCGATCGTCAACATCGGCGACTGGGCCGCCCAGCGCCCTTACAAAAACTACGGCGCGTACTTCATCTCCAAAGGCGCGATCCCCACACTCACTCGCATGTTCGCTGTCGAGCTCGCGCCAAAAGTCCGCGTCAACGCCATCCTCCCCGGCCCTGTGATGCTCCCCGAAAACCTCTCCGAAGCCGAGCGCCGCCGCGCCATCCAAGGCACCCTCCTCCAGCGCCCCGGCCGCCCCGAAAGCATCGCCCAAGCCGTCGCCGCCCTCCTAGAAAACGACTTCATCACCGGCGCCTCCCTCCCCGTCGACGGCGGCCGCACCCTCGGAGAAACCAGCTAACCCCCGCCCCCCTCCCGCCGCTCGCGGCTTAGCGCAACCCCAACCTCGCCCCACCGCGAAATTTACCCGCTATCCATTCTGCCCCTCTAGGGAGCCACACCAGGCTGCTTTAGAATGCAACCTGCGTTCTTATCACCTTCTCCTTCTAACACTGGCATATTCCTGTTATGAGAGCGCTCCCTGCTTTGCTATTTATCGGCGTCGCACTGGCCATTTCCAGTTGCTCACCAAATTCTTCGAACAACACAAAGGCAACACACTCGCGCACGAGTGTCGACAAACCCAATCCCACGTCACTCGCCCTCGCTGGCCAAAAGATGACCGCCAAGGAAGCGAGCGATCTCGAAGCTGCACTCACCCAATCGCCCGATAATCTCGAAATCCGTACGAAACTTCTCGGCTATTATTTAATACCACGCCTTCTGAATGCCGAGGCCAAAACCGCCAGTCGGGCGCACGCACTCTGGTTCATAAAAAATCATCCAGAGGCCTCCATCACCGGAACTCCCTTCTGCCAGATCGATGCCATCATCGATCCCGACGGCTACAAGCAAGCCAAGGAGCTCTGGATGAGTCAAACGCGTAGTCATGCGGTCAGCGCCGTGGTATTCGGAAACGCTGCCAGGTTCTTTTTTCTTCACGACAAAGCGCTCGCGGAAGAGTTGTTGGAGAAAGCCAAAGAGCTCGAGCCTTTCGATTCCAGGTGGTCCGAGCAATTGGGCGAGCTATACGCTCTCCAGGGAGGCAAGGAGTCTGCGAAGAAAGCGCTTCTCGAACTTCAAACGGCCCAAGCCACCGACCGCTCAGACGAATCGAGGTACTATCGCTTGGATCAACTAACAAAATCAGCCTTCGATGCGGGGCAAATCGAAGAGGCCGCCGCCTACGCTAAAGAGCTCCTGGCGGCCGCCGCTAACCACACCAAAGACTGGAACTATGGCAACGCAATTCATCATGCCAACCTTATTCTCGGCCGCATCGCTCTGCAAAACGGAGATGTAAAGGGAGCCAACGAATACCTCTTGAAGGCCGGCCAAACTCCCGGCTCTCCGCAGCTTAACTCCTTCGGTCCCAACATGAGCCTCGCCAAAGAACTCCTCGAAACTGGCGAACAAGATGTCGTCCTGCAATACTTCGATCTCTGCCGAAAATCCTGGGAAATGGGTGACGACCGCCTCAGCGAGTGGACTGAACAGGTTAAAGACAACAAAACCCCGCAGTTTGGCGCAAATCTACTCTACTAACAACTCGCTTTTTCCTCTTCACCTCCCGCCGCTCGCGGCTTAGCGCCCCTCCCTCCCCTCCTTCTTAAACCCACAACAACCCCAACGAAAAGCACAAATAAAAAATACTACAGCACCTACTCCACTGTCGTGCCGTCATGACAAACATCTTTTTCAACTTCTCTTCTCTGTGCCCTCCGTGTCTCCGTGGTAAATCCTCACTTTATTGAAAACTGCGCAACGATTGGACCCATTGCTCTCTGGCCGATAGCTGACAGCCGATAGCCAACAGCTTTTCGCCGAATTCAATTACCACAGTTTTCAATAAAAAAGCACATGTGGCCATAAATAGGTATTGAACTAAAGTACACTATCTGCTAACATCAACCTCCGAATACCGTCCCTCAGATCCAGCTCAGCGTTTTTCTGAACAACAGCTCACTTTGTCTCCACACCCTTCAATCGGCTTTGCCCAGAAGTTTACGTCTAGCCCAAGATAGACCTGTTACCAGAGAACCGTTATCCAATCGCTTGCGGCTTAGCGCGATTCCTGGGCAAAGCCCCCCTCAGCCCAATTACTCCGATGAGCTATCCCATCGAAATCCGCTCAGGTTGCGCATTCAGCCCAAACAGTCACCTGCTTCACGAGGTAGGTGCGCAAAATTCCGGGGGAGAATTCTGCGCACCTAACTCTAACCCATCTTCGCAAACCACCTAAACCGCCCGATTCGTCCAGTCCCAGGTTCTGCCCTCGGAGCCCGCAGACCTCGACCACAATGGAGCCTTAAATGCGTCAGCTAATAGTGATGCCATTTGTGGTTAGCTTCGCAAGCCGAGTTGCCTGTAGGACGGACAATCCTGTCCGTCTTTCGGAAATCGACGGACAGGATTGTCCGTCCTACGAATTAAACGGTATCACCGCCCGCCAACTGGTCGGCTCGCAGCCTGCTTCCAAGGCACGTATAATGTGCAGTTCAAATAATTTGACCTGGATCAGAGGATGATACGGAGTATCCAAAACATGACGAAATCAAAACCTAGTTCGCTACGAACCGCTCTTTCCTATACGCTCCTGGCCCTGCTCGCCGTCGGCGGCAACTCGCTTTCTCACAAGCCCAAGAAGCAGCCGCCAGCGGTAAGCTGCGGCAAGCGGCCGACGCGATCGTTGCCGTTGCTAAGGAGCGCGTCGCCGCCGCCCAGACCGATGACGAAGCCATTCAAAATGCCCGCATGTCCGATCAAGCCCTGACGCTCATCGGCCGGCTAGGCGAGTTCGACACCACGCCGCAATCCGATAAGCTCCTCTCCATCTACCTGCAAA
>CAZGMU010000463.1:391-3726 GCA_964526975.1 uncultured Planctomycetaceae bacterium | reverse complement strand
TGCAAACGGAGGGAGGCTTCGCGGGGAACCGGCTGCACGGAGCGCGGCACGCGCGGAGGAAGCTGGGCGGAAGCGTCTCGAAGTGCGCCGAGGGCTGGCCCTAAGCCCGTCTTGAAAAGGATTCAGCGACCACGCTGCTCATCGGCTGATCGTCATGCTCTTGATCTTCCCCCGGAGCCTGCAAAAGCGTTACATTGCAAGGGTCAGGAGAGTGCATCAATGTGCTGGGGGAGCTATGGCAGATATATTGAATGTCTCAGCAGATGATGAGAACGCATCGAAATTCTTGGAGTCCTACATTCAATCCGGAAGTATCAATTTCCTGATCGGTTCAGGCGCTTCGTTTCCAGCCATTGCAACAGCAGGGGATATTGAAGCGGAGATTGACGAACTGCTGGTCGCTGGGGATGCAGAAGGCGCGAGCCGGAGGTGCCTCGCGTTTGTAGAGGAAATCGACGCCATTCACGGGAAGATGGCGACGGTGGAAGAGGCTGATCCAATTCATGGGGTTGTAGAGAGCTACAAGCTCTTTCTGTCTACGCTTGATCGCATTCTGTTTGCACGAAAAAACATCCTTCTTCCGCGACAGACAACCGTATTTACGACGAACTACGATATGTTCTTGGAACATGCGTCAAGCCTCGTTCCGGCCGTCATTCTGAACGATGGGTTCGAGCGGTCATCAAGCCTCAGTCCTGAATTTATGTTCACGCCTGAACGTTATTTTGACCGAACCTATCGTTCTGGTCCCGTTTACGGCCATCAGATAGAAATTCCGACAATTAATCTCGTCAAACTGCACGGGTCACTATCTTGGCGCAGAAAAAAGGATTCTATCGTTTTCGATCCTATCGCTGTTCCTAATCTAAGCGATGAACAGAAGGAGGACATATCCGAAGTTGATGGATATCTCGAAAAGCACTTCCTAATTCTTCCTAATCTTAGAAAATTCCACACAACGCTAATGGAAAGGGTCTACTATGATCTGTTGCGGCTATTTTCGAAGGCAATGGATCACGAGAACTCAGTCCTCATAACGTTCGGTTTCTCCTTTGCCGATGAACACATTTTGGATTTAACGCGCCGCGCACTCCGTAACCCCACGACGCAACTGATTATCGTCTCTTTCGATCATGCATCGGCGGCAGGCTATCAGGCGAAGTTTTCGAAGCAGCGCAACGTAACGGTGCTCGCACCAGCGCAAGGTACCACCATCGATTTCAATCGCCTCAACGATTTGCTCATCTCGATCTTGCCGGGGCAAGACAATGCCGCTTGAACCTGATCGTCTCGCAAGAGAGGCAGCGCTACGGGTTGGTGAAGTTTCAGCCGTTACCGGTCGAAAAGTCTTCATCTCGGTCGACACAGACAAAAACCTTTCGGAGTTGTTCTTCGATGGTGACGTGCTCCGCAACATAGCGGTCGGAAGCTACGTCGATATCCGCAAGGGCTTCCTGAGCCTGATCGGAAAGGTCGAGGGTGAAAACGCGCAGGCGGAGGACCGGAAGCCGAGCGCCCTTGCTTATCTTAATGGCAAGCGGATTCTCACTGTGTCACTGGTCGGCTTTCTCGATCATAAGGGGCAGTTCTTTGGTGGCACCAAAGAACTGCCGCTAGTGGGGAACGAGGCGTTCCTACTGACAAAAGAGAAAGTGCATCAGGTTCACAACCTGATTGTCCACGATGGCGTTGCGCTCGATGTCGCACAGTCAGAGTATGAGGGCTATGACATCGCGCTACCTGTCGATGGGCTAATGAATAGCCACATAGCAATCTTCGGCAACACGGGTAGCGGTAAGTCGAACACGCTTGCGATGATCTATCAGGAATTCATCTCCAAAATGCGCGCTCGCAATGCCGACGCATTCGAGGCCAACTGTCGAGTCGTACTATTCGATTTCAACAACGAATACGTCGGTGACAACTGCCTAACTTCCCATAAGACTGTCATCGAGCTGTCAACGCGCAATGACAATGGCGACAAAATTCCTCTTGGAGCTGCGGGCTTCACTGATATCGAGATTGTCAGCATTCTCGCCGATGCGACGGAAAAAACGCAGAAGCCTTTCTTGAAACGCGCCCTAGCGCTACAAGCTCGCATCCGTGGGGCCAACGATCCGATAAATTACATGCGCAACACCCTGCGCAATCAGGTGACACAGATTCTTCAAATGTCGGATAAGGTCCGCGTTGACCTGCTTTTGGACTATTTGCGGCAGGTTCTACCCGATACCGATGGACAGGGAAACGCGGTTGAGCTTGCAGCCGACTTAGAATGGCATAATCAAAGCAACGAATTTCGGTGCCAAGGCGTCTTCCTCAAGAGCAATCCCAACCAGATTCAGAACACTATCGTCTATAGCCATATTGAGAACTTCGATTTTGCAAACGATACGGTCTCTGACCTTATTACATTTTCCTATGCGCAGCTTATCTACGATGTTCTCTCAAATCGTGCTCAGAACGAGCATATTGCTCCAGCCATCAATAAGCTGAAGAGCAAGCAAGCAGATATTCGCAAGGTTTTCGATGCGAATCCAGCTGGCAATCTGTTTGAGTCAAATATCGTTGTCATCGCACTCGGTGACGTCAACTTGGAGATGAAGAAAACTATTCCGCTCCTTATCGCCAAAAAAGTCTACGAGGATCACAAGAGGCTAGGACCTAATCGTTCTCTCAACATGGTTATAGATGAGGCACACAATATCCTCTCGCGAGAATCGTTTCGCGAGTCAGAAAGCTGGAAGGATTATCGGCTAGAGACGTTTGAGGAAATCATCAAAGAGGGCCGGAAGTTTGGAGTGTTCGTGACGATCTCAAGCCAGCGTCCGAATGATATTTCGCCGACAATCACTTCGCAGGCTCACAACTATTTCATCCACCGGCTGATAAATCAAAAAGACTTACAATCGATTTCTAGTGCTGTGTCTTACATTGATAAGCTGACAGAAGATTCGATCCCAACGTTGCCAACTGGCACCTGTATTTTCAGCGGCATCGCGGGTCAGATGCCCCTCAAGCTCGCTATCCGTCCACTTGAAGAGCAATTGAAGCCGAGAAGCGCCACCGTTCGCTTTCAAGATATAGTGCCGACTGGATGAGCGACGAACGATTGAGCTGGACAGCCGCACCGGCCCGGAGGCGAACGCGCTTCCACATTGCGCTGTAGTGAGCCGGAGGGCCGCCCAGTGACAAAGCCCCGGCGCGAACGCGCCGGGTCCGCATGTTATCCGTCATTTAGGAGGGGTATAGCGTAGGTGTAGTTCTCCGTTTCTTCGTCGTCGGCCCGCCACAAGCCGCCGATTGCCCTGTGTGGCGCGATATCGCCGCCGACG
>CAZGMU010000463.1:0-381 GCA_964526975.1 uncultured Planctomycetaceae bacterium | reverse complement strand
CCGTCCGCGACCAACATTCTCCGCGCCGTATTCGACATGCTTAAAAGCGCAGTAACGGCGGGCTTTCGCTGTAGAACCTCCGGACTGCATTGACCTTGCTGGAGCCCGAAATTCTCTCTCTTTGCCCTTTTCGCTCCAAACCTTCCGACTGCGCGGATTTAGTACGGTTCTCGTAAGCCATTGATTTATATGATGTTCTGGAGATAACAACCTCAAGACTTTGAATGATTCTTTCGTGGGAGCGAGAGCGTCTGAGAGCGAACTGCGACGCTGAAATTGCAAGGCTTTTTGAATCTTTGGTACGGATGTGGGCGCGCTGGAGCTCGGGCTCTTATGGCGATACGCACGTATGCTCGCGAAACACTTCTAGTCGAGAGCAAA
>CAZGMU010000462.1:3030-3748 GCA_964526975.1 uncultured Planctomycetaceae bacterium | reverse complement strand
GTGATTTTCACGCAGGCGAGTTTTTTGGCGGCCTGCTCGGCGGTATAGAGTGTGGTGGCCATGCGCGCAGTATAGCGGGTGTTATCGCCGAGATCAACTCGCGCCCTCCGTGGTAACTAGCCAAGTCATTAAACGCGCTCTTCGCGCGTGGGCGTCTACGGGGCCGACACCGCGACACGCTATGGACGCACCTGGGGGGATTGGGCAATAATTGCAACGAGCGCCAGCCACTGCGTCAACGCAGCAGATGGGCTAATAGCGCGGTCCTAAAACCCTTAAAGCACGTGCCGCGGGCCGCCGTCCGCGGCGGCCCGGGTCCTTCCGGCCGCCGCTCGGGGCGGCCCTGCCCGCCGAAGTGCCAGGAAATACCACTCTCTAGCGCATATTGCGGACGTATGACGGGTGCAAGCGCAACCAAAAGAGGGCGGGCGGAGGCGCAGCGGAAGGCGGCCTATTCTCGGCGTGCTACGTCAGAGCATGCCGAGATCGGACCGCCGCCGATCACCCCTTATCAGCGAGGGCAGGGGACCAAACTTCGCAACGCTTGCCGAAGCGATTTCGCGTTATTCGATCGCGAAGTCTTTCCGTACAGCACCGGCCTCAAGCCTTACGGCGAAGATCAGCTTAACAGCATCGCGCAAGATCAAGACATCATCATTTACGGCGGTCGAATCGCGCGTGCCGAGCCGCGCGCGTTTGCTAAAACCAGTCGCACCGT
>CAZGMU010000462.1:2293-3020 GCA_964526975.1 uncultured Planctomycetaceae bacterium | reverse complement strand
GGCTACCGCAACATGGTGCCCGTGTTCTCCGCGAACATGGATAAATCGAAAAATCAGATCATGGCCCGTTGGAAAACGGAGTTGGCCAGCAATGAATTGCTGTTCTGGATGTTTCCGGATTTAATCTGGCCGTTGCGAGCGCTCGAAAACAAGCCGCAGCGATGCCCGAGCCAAACCTACAACGGTCAGCTTACAAACACGCAGTGGACCGCCGACCGGATTGTTTTTCCCAACGTAAAGAAGACAGCCGGCGCTGGTTCGATCTTGATGGCGCTACCGTTGAGTAGTTGCCGTGGTGCCACGCACACTACGCCAACCGATGAGGATGCCAAGAACCCGAACACGGTACGCGAGCTGATGGAGCTAATCGACCACGCGGCGATGATGCTCGGCGGACACACGCAAACGATGTCCGCAATTATGAACTGCACGGTTCGCCAGCACGACGATCTTTCCGAGCAGTATCTCCGCAAGCCGAGCTGGCGACGGACCCGCTACAAGATGCTCAAGAAGCGCGCGCTTCGCGAGAAGGAATTGTGGTTGGGAAAATATGCTGAGATTCTGCTCGATTTCGATCCCGATAGCGTGGACGATCAGATGCGCGCGAAGCTGGCCGCGCTTCAGTTCTACAAGGACCACAGCCAGGAAATGGATGAAGGCGCGGCGGTGTCCTGGGACTGGGCCTACGCCTGGGAGGACAAAGCCCCGACCGAAATATCGGCGATCC
>CAZGMU010000462.1:0-2283 GCA_964526975.1 uncultured Planctomycetaceae bacterium | reverse complement strand
CCAGCACGCCTACAATATCCTGATCAATGAAGGGGAAAGCGTCTTCTGTTGCGAGTGTCAGAATGAGCCGCTGATCAACACGGGCGGGCTCACGATTCTCAAGCCCGAGCAAATCCGCAAGAAGCAGTCGGGTTACGCTCGCAATGTCGTTCCGAAAGAATGCACCACGATTACCGCGTTTGTCGACGTGCATGATCATATTCACTATTTCCACGTTTGGGCGTGGGAACCGAACTTTACCGGCTTTCTTATCGACTATGCCACATTCCCCGACCAGAAGCGGCGCACGTTCTCGCATTCGATGCTGGCCGTGAAGCTGTCAGATTTGTTCCCAGGGCGCGATAACCCGTCGACAATCACGGCTGGCCTAGATGCCGTGATTCACGGCAGTAACGAACATGGTTTCCACGGCCTGCTGCATCGCGAGTGGGTGCGAACCGATGGCGTGCCGCTGAAGATCAAACTGTGCGGCATCGACGCCAACGGCGAAGAGGCGGATGCAATCAAGAAATTCATTCGCCAATCCGACTTCGCTTCGTTGCTCTATCCCTCGTTCGGCCGCGGCATCGGCGCGTCGACTCCGCCGATTTCCAGTTGGAATCAGGCGAAGAAAAAGAAAGACGAGGGGCCAGAGTGGGTTACCACCAAAGGCTCGCCTGGCGATCCGATCGGCATCACGTTCGACACCAATTTTTGGAAAACGCAGTTTCATCGGGCGCTCGCGCTCGCGCCGGGTAGCCAAGGAGCCACGTACCTCTACAAAGTCGACAATCCCGACCATCATCGCCGGATCAGCGAACATTGGTTTGCGGAGAAGCCGAAAGAAGTGATTTACGGCACCCGCACAGTATACGAATTCCCGCAGAAGTTCAGCGGCGACAATCACGATTTCGACGCGGCCGTTGGCGCCCGAGTGGCAGCCTCACGCGCGGGCATTCGCAGTATCGCTGGACCACCTAAAAAGCCAAAACTGCGACTCTCCGAGCTTCAAGCGGATCGACAACGTCGCGTGTAGTTCCATATATGGAACTATTCGATGGAAATGTCGCTGTAGTTGGCGATTCACTCTTAAATCGAATTTTGGCGCGCGTATATTCGACGCATGGCGTCAGACGAAAGCCCGACAATTTCCGAAACGATCAAGGCCACGGCGACGGAGAACGTCCGCAATGTCATGGTCGATGGCATGAATGTCTCCGGGCACTCGCTACACGAGTTGATCGAGGCCGATAAGCACCAAAAGCGGCAAATCGCAAGCAGCAACCCGTTCGGGTCGCTCCGCGCAGCTAAGTTGCGGTCCCCTTCCACGGCATAGTATGGTTGCGATTCTTGACCAGCATGGCAACGCGATCAAATCGTCGAAGCGAGATCAGTTCGCAAATTCGCGACTCGTTTCGGGCCAAATATCAGCAATTGAAGGCCAAATACGATGCGGTCCAGACCAATGCCGACAACGAGCGGCACTGGGCGCTGGCCGACGATCTTTCGGCCGAAGCAGCCGCCAATCCAGGCGTTCGCCGCACTGCTCGCAACCGCAGCCGATACGAATGCCAGGAATCAAACGCTTACGGCAAGGGGATCATACTTAAGCATTCGAATCATCTGGTTGGCCGTTGTCCGCGACTTCAGATGCAGCTTGAAGACAAGCCGCTTAATAAGTTCATCGAGAAGCATTTTCTCTCGCATGCCGTCGCCATCCAACTCGGCCGCAAATTCCGCACGATGGCCAAGAGCAAGACGGTCGATGGTGAAGCGTTCGGAAAAATGTTCACCAATCCGAAGGTGTCGCACGGCGTGAAGCTCGACATCCGGCTGGTGGAGGCGGACCAAATCGCCACACCGTACCTCACCGGAATCGATCCGAACTACATCGATGGCATCAAATTCGATGAAACGGGCGTGAACGTCGAGCATTACGATATGCTCAAAGCCCATCCGGGCGCGATGGCCATCATGCCTGGCGTGAGTCCAATGGATACGACCGAGGTTCCATCCGGGGAGATGCTGCACTGGTTCCGTGAAGATCGCCCGAACCAAAAACGCGGCATGCCGGAGACGACTGCCGCTCTACCGCTGTTTGCTCAGCTCCGCCGATTCACGATGGCCACGATCGCGGCGGCTGAAACCGCAGCCGAATACGCTGGCGTCATCAAGACACTGGCGATGCCCGATAACGGGCCCGAATCGCTCGACCCAATGGACATCATCAACATCGAAATGCGTTCGTTGTTGACGTTGCCCGAGGGCTGGGACATCAGCCAGATCAAGGCTGAGCACCCATCA
>CAZGMU010000461.1:0-3749 GCA_964526975.1 uncultured Planctomycetaceae bacterium | reverse complement strand
CCGCCGTGATGTCGAGCCGATGTGGCGTCTTTCGGCTGCGCACCATCAGGTATTGCGTCGGCGTGCGCGAGGTCAGCCAGCCGCGCGTGAGCAGCATCGCATCGGCGTTCCAGATCATTGCTCGCCGCGCGATGGAGTCCTCTCCGCCCCATGTCGATAGAATGGGATAAATCGCCGTGTCGTCCGTCATCGCAAGGCCAGCCCCGGGAGCGAGGCCGGCATAGTACGACGTACGCGCCCAACAGGCAGCCTCACCGTTCGTCTGGTCAATCGTGGTCAGGCTGCGCACGCGCACCTTGGTGTCGAACCCATCCGACACGATCGCATAGCCGAATAGCGCCGCCGTCGCGAGTCCTGCCGACAACGGAACAGTCAGCACCAGCAATTGCAGCCGTTTGTACCGTTTCAATATCCAATAATTGAACGGGCCGATCAGTAGCACGAACAGCGTGATCAGCACTTGAAACTCCGTCACCGGCGCCAGCCCGACTCCCGGCACCAGGAACTTCGCGAATTCCGAATTGTTGCCGTCCGGAATCACGCCATGGCGATTCACCCATTGTCGACTGGTGCGTAGCGCCGTCGCCAGCGATCGCGGAAAGTGACTCATGTCTGGGCTATTGTTTGTGGCCGCATTCGCGTTCGCCGCGGGAGGGGTTTGGGCGAAGGCGGCAACTTCGTTCGGACCTCGAAATGCCCGCAACGTTCCTAATCCGTATTTCTGCTCGACATACCACTGGCTCGAATCGGAGGGCCAGCGCCGTTCGATATTCGGATCATCCGGCGAAGGCGCTTCGTTCGTCCGCGCATAACGCGAATCGCGCTCCAGCTCCGCGATCACGCGCTGATCATTGACCCAGCGGCTGCGGCCGGTTCTCAAGTCGGAAAAACCTTGGGCCTGCCCCGGCGGTCCACCGCCCCGAAGCCGACCCGGGCGCCAACCAACCTCGATATTTTGTTCGCCGGGCTTTTCCTCGACGACATTACTTGTATTTGCCGTTTTGTCATTTGTCTCCGGTGCGGGCGAAAAGGGCGATACTGGCAACAGCGTCGCCGGAACTTGCAGTTGTTGCGAGACCTCGGGCAGCTTCTCCAAGTCGTCACCAACATTACTCACCCATAGTTGCCCGCCTGCTCGCACCCACCGCTGGATCGCCTCGAGCGCCGCCGGATTTGTCTTGGCAAGCTCCGCCAGATCCGCGAGCGAGAGAGAAACGATGTCCAGGCACGTGTAATCGATCCACCGCTGAGGAAAAGTGCTCGGCATGAGCGACAGCACTTCGATGTCCGACACTGGAGTCGATACCACCCCTTTTTGCGCCGACCGCGCCCCGGCAATGAGTATGCGCAACGTCGACGCGGATACATTCGAGCCCATCACCGTTCGTGCGGCGCTCTGCCTGTCTAGCGACAGGTCGATGTCTTTGACCCCATCCACCCACACATCCCACCACACTCCGAAAACAGCTTGCTCATAGAAGGGAACCGAGATGATCGCCGTGGCCCGCTTGGCGCCCGCCGGAAATTCGAACTCTTGGCGAACGGCGATCGTGCTGTCCCAGCCGGCATGCAACTCGACCGTGATCGTATGAGCAACCGTAGTCGGTTGTGGCGATGTGATCGCAACCTCGACGGGCCGATAGCCATAGCCGTTGACCCAACGGGTATCGACTTCGAAATTCAATCCGAATCGACGCGACGCCGGCATATTCACCGGCAGCACGATGATGTTGCCCGTAGCCTGCACGATCGGCTGCGGCATGCCTGTCGATTGCCCGGGCGGAGGCACAGGAGGCGCTTGCCCAAATAGCGGCGCGCAGCAACTCCCAACAAGCAAGGCAGAGACGAATCGCGGCAGCCAGGCTCGCAATGAGGGAGTGTTACACAGCATGGCATCAGTCCACGGAGTGAATCGGTTCTTCCTGCTTCCGTGATTGCATCTGCGCGAGCATCCACACGACGCCAAACCAAGCGGCCTGCACCAGCAGCATAAACCCAAGGCTTAAAACCGCGATCGTGATTCCCCAAGCCCAATGCTGACCGCGCACGGCCATCCCGGCAATAACACAGACAAACGCGGCAATGGTGAGGATCACCAGCAGCACGCGGATCGTGAAACGAGGCATGATCATGAATCTAACCAATCTGAGACAGATCGGCGAAGTGACAAGCAAGTTCAAAAAATAATTCGTCTTATCGAAGCTTATCTTGGTAACAAACTACCGCTCGCGAGCCGGGGCGTCTCCGCCCCCGCCACAACAAGAAAGCTCCCACAAGACCCCTTAATTGTTGCACACCCCGCCACTCCGGCAAAGTCGCCGCTTTCAGCCAGCCGCAGTCAAACACTTGCCAGCCTTCTTTCAACACGGGTAGCATAGGTTTTCAAGCCTCGAGCCCCCGCCTCCCGGAGCATTCTGCCCATGTTTTCTCTGCCCACCGACTCGCCGTGGCGTCTGTGTCTTTGCTTTTCGACTGCAATCAAATCTCGATTGGCTGTATCTGCTTTTTCGGTTGTTGTTGCGCTCGCTGCCGCTTCGTTCTGCCAGGCTGCTGTCCGCGTCGAGGCCTACCGTGGAGAACCGTTCGGAATCGGACGCGTGACGATCGATCTTGCTCCCGGCTCATCCACTGCGCCGGCAAGCGACGACCGTTGCACCGTCGTGGAGCGGCAGGATCGCGTCCTTTATCCCGTGGTTGAAAACAAATCCTCCCGTAAGTTGTTGCGTAGCCTCTTGGGCATCGAAAAGCCGCTGCGCGTTACTTTTCTATTCATGTTCCGCGGCGACGAGCCGCTCGAGCTCACTGCCTACACGCCTGCTCCGCGGTCGTTCACCGCCCGGCCCACCGATAATCCGAAAGAATTCAACAAGCTCTTGGATGATTGGTGGGAAGCGACGAAGAACCATTATCAACAGGTCTTCCGTTCGGCCGAGTACCCGGCGGTTGTCGACAACTACCTGACGACCACGTGGGCCCGCCGGCTTGATCAACAAATGCCCGAGCCGCAACGATATTTGTTTCAGCGATTTCGCCTGACCGAGCCTTGGCTCGCGCAACTGTTGGCAAACGAGGAATATCAAACCCAGGTCGAACGGGATCTGTTGCTGGGACAATTTGCCGCCAACGAGGCCGCCACGATTCCACTTCCGAAGCAGGCGACTGTCGGCTTGGCGCCTGCCAGCAACCAAGGCGCAAACGATGCTTCCACGTTGCCAGCGCCAGCTTCGACGATCGAGCCGCTCGCCTCGCATGTTCCGCACGAGTGTTTTTATCTCCGCTTCGGCAACTTCACCAATTACCTATGGTACCGCGACTTCACGCGCCACTGGCAGGGCGACCTGGGCAACATGCTGGTCAACCAAAGCGTCGACCATGGCAACAGCGAACGGCTTCAACAGCAACTTGCCGTGGGTGAATCCAAGATCGGTCGCGTCATGGGGCCGACCGTTGTGCATGATGTTGCCATCATCGGCCTCGATCCCTACATGAGCAATGGTGCGGCAATGGGGATCTTGTTCCATGCCAACAACAGCACGCTCCTCGGCACCAGTCTCAACAAGCAGCGGCAAGAGGCCAAGAGCAGCCGCAAAGATGCGGTCGAGGGCACTGTTCGCATCGCGGATCACGACGTTTCTTTCATCCACACGCCAGACAACCAGATTCGGTCGTTCTATGCGACGGATGGTGACTATCATTTGGTGACCACTAGCCGCCGGCTGGTCGAACGATTCTTCGAGGCCGGCGCAGGC
>CAZGMU010000460.1:608-3750 GCA_964526975.1 uncultured Planctomycetaceae bacterium | reverse complement strand
TCTCTTCTGACATCGGTAGCGGCAGAATCGGTACTTTGCTCTTTTTCGTTACAAAGCGAACTCCTGGAAAAATCGTTCAAACCCATACCAGCAAAAGACTTTGCGCAATCGGCAAAATTTAACATCCCTGTGTGCGAGCAACTCGAACACACCAAATGTTTAGCGGCGGCGGCCACGCCGCATCCTCACCAAAGCGTCCCCAAACCACCTAGAAAACGCCCGCCAAGCTTATAGCGAAAAGGAACCAAGAGAGGCCTGGACCAGAAGTGACCTTATGGTGCCCGCACGAGGACAGCAACGCCATCGCGCCTGGGCCCAACGCTTTAACTGCGCCGGTAAGTCAGCTTTCGCCCGGAACCGCGACCAGCCCGACTACCACGAGAGCGCCGAGAGGGATGCACCTTCCGCAGACGGCGGCAACGATGGCGGCGGCGGCACGACGACTCGGGCAAGCGAGTCTGGCCTGCCCACCTAGGCAATGGCAGCCCGTCGCCGTAGCTCGGCTCCACGCGTGCTGCCATTTAATCTATCCTCTTCAGTGCCAGGAAAAACTAGGCGGCCACGCGTTGGCGGCGCGAACGGAAACTCAACAAGCTGCCAACACCCAACATGGCCAGAGCAAAGCTGCCTGGCTCTGGAATCTGCACGCTGCCTTCGAGTTGAAAAATCTGGACAGGATCGTCCACGCAGCAGCAACCACTGCGGAGCTTGTTGTTGTAGTATTGGCTCACGGCGACTTCCTGATCCTGGAACACCGTAACGTCGCTCTTTTCACCCGCGTTGAACAGAACATACGCCTGGGCGTTGTCCTCATCGCTCTTATTGGTTGTATTGTCGTACACGTTGAAGCCGTTCATGTCGAACAATACCGTGCGATAATCGGGTACCGAGCTGCCAAACTTGTTGGCATACTCCGTGGCAAACGAAGCGTCGATGCCGAGCTTGATCTTGAACTTCAGCGCCTCGCCCGGTTTCAAGCCTGTGCCGCCGATATTCACGACCAATTCATCGCCAGAGCTTGTCGTGCTGCCCGTCAGCGTGAAGCCAGGCGTCGTACGGCCCAACTTCACGGGGCTCGTGCCGTCGACCGGCGCGAAATTGAAACGATTATCGCCGATCGTCAGGTGAAACTCCGTGATGTTGCTGGTGGAGTTGATATCGTTCACCAGCTCGATGAACGGCGAGTTGCGCTCGACCATGCGTTGATAGCCAATATCGCCCATGAACCAACTATCCCACGAGGCATCGTTCGGATGTTGGAGCTTCAATTCCTTTTCGCTGAAATTCGCGGTATAAGAATTCGCGGCCTGCGCCGCTGTTCCCATTACAAACGAAGAAAGAATCGCGAGCACAGCTCCAGCAAAACGCAGGTTGCTGGCCCAGGTGCTGAACGTCCGGCTAATCATAGCTGCTTTCCTTTTTCTCTGCCGCTGCGGAACAACGTCCCACTTCAAAAACCTTGGGTACGGATGGAACTAAGAGTGTCATGCTCGACTACCGACCAGAGAAACCGGCGGGCCTGGAGCACAAGAGATCGGCGCGGAAACGTCTTGAAGAGTGACGCGTCGCGGCACGGCAAATAAACAGCCTGAGGGGGCCGAGTGGATTGCGTTAGTGCCGGACGGGGCCGTGCGAAGAACGTCGCGGTGAATGCTCACCGGTCAAAAGCGGCTTTAACGGACAGCGACAAAACTACCCAGGACACCCGCAGGCAGATGGGGTTGGCGATGGCCAGATAGCGGAGCTCTTGAATGTCCTTAAACGCACAGCGGGGCGAAACTCCTCGCCGCTGCCGATCTGACACTCATGAGGTCTAACTCCGAAAAAAATCGCCGAAAGTGGCCATGTAGGGACTACAATTTGTCGCACAAACATGCGGCAGTTTGTCCCTACGATTTCTTTATAAATGCCACCTGAACACGCGTCAAGCAAAATAGCGATTAAATAGCTCTTTCCGTATAAACCACTTATGCCGCTTCACTTAGTACGACCAGACGACCTCGGCGCATAAAAAAGACGCGGCGAGGTCCCCTCAAGCTCCCAGCTCGTCCCGCCGCGTCACGATGCCGTGCCTCTCCCCAAAGGTCCGGCCTCAGGTGAAACCTAGTACCAACTGTGCGGCAGTCAAACAATCATCGCAAGAACGAGCGATTAAGCCGGAAGCCAACGATATAACGCTTAAAACAAGACAAAATGGGGGCCTAGACCCCGCTTTTGTGGCCTGGCCCCTACATTAGCAGACTTGGGTGTTGCCGCGTAACAACATCGATGGGTCATTCGCGGGCTGGAAGCCAATCGAGCCCGATATCCAGCGATCGGGCCGAATGCGTCAGCCCGCCCACGCTGATCCGCTCGACGCCCGACAAAGCAATCCCACGAACCGTCTCAAGCGAAACACCGCCCGAGGCCTCTAGTTCAACGCGAGAGCCAAGCACGTTCCGCCGTGCCACGGCGGCCTGAAGCTGCGCCGGCTTCATGTTGTCGAGAAGCACGATATCCGGCTCGGCAGCCAATACCGAGTCGAGTTGATCAAGGCTATCGATCTCGACTTCGATCAGCATTTCCTTCGAAGCGTATTGCGCATCCAACTGCGAAAGAAAGCTTCGGGCCGCTTCGACCGCTCCTGCCGGCGAGAGGTTTTTCTCCGCTGCTAGCGCCAGGTGGTTGTCCTTGATCAAAATTGCGTCGAATAAGCCCGTGCGATGATTGTGTCCGCCGCCGCAATGGACGGCATACTTTTCCAGCCGACGCCAACCGAGCGTCGTCTTGCGCGTATCGTAAATGCGCGCTTTCGTGCCTTCGACTCGGCGAACATACTCGCGCGTTAGCGTTGCGATGCCACACAGTCGACCGATCAGGTTCAACAACGGCCGCTCGCAAGTGAGCATGTCGCGAGCGGAGCCGGCAAGCTCGGCCAGGCAACCGCCCGGCTCGATCGAATCGCCATCGTGGGCGTGAGCCCGCCATTCGATCTTAGCGTTCATTTCGTCGATCAAGACAGGCGCGGCACACATGCCGGCGATTACCCCAGGCTGCCGAGCAACAATCGCCGCCCTGCCCTGTGTCTCGGAAGCAACTAATGAAACCGTCGTCCAATCATTTTGCCGTCCTAAGTCCTCGCGCACCGCCAGCCGCACGAGCT
>CAZGMU010000460.1:0-598 GCA_964526975.1 uncultured Planctomycetaceae bacterium | reverse complement strand
GTTCCAAGTCAGTTGTTGAAATTCTTTGGGCAAGTGGCAGCTCCAGGTGCTTTAGAGCAAAGCTACTAAAATTCATACCGCGATTAGCATGGAATAACAAAGGGATGACTCAAAATAACTTCGGCAGATGGGATTTACCACGGAGGCACGGAGGACCCAGAGAATTCGAGTTGAGAATGGGGAAGGTCAAGTTTTCATTCCCCACTCCCCATTCCACACTCCCAATTTGCTTCCTCTGTGCCCTCCGTGTCTCCGTGGTTATTCCGACGAATTCGGCAAGACCGTTCCTTGCCGCACATCACCAGTTCATGATCCGATCGATCTCGGCCTTCCAGATCGCGTATCCTTCGGGCTTAAGATGCAGCCCGTCGGCGGTGACTTCTTGTTTCAACTCGCCTTTGTCGTCGGTCAATTTCGAGTGGAGATCGATATAGTCGTAATCGAACTCCTTGGCAAGTTTCTGCAAGCGCTGGTTGAAGTCGTTGATATTCGCGTTGTGCTTCGCATGGTTGCCGCGTGTCGGCAGCACGGATTGGATGTGCAGGCGAATGCCGGGAGCCTGCTGTTTGACCTTGTCGAGAATTTCGCGATAACCGGC
>CAZGMU010000459.1:0-3768 GCA_964526975.1 uncultured Planctomycetaceae bacterium | reverse complement strand
TTTACCAGTCCGACCGATTTGGCCGGCAAACGAATCGCAACCAGCTTCCCGCGTGTCACACAGTCCTACCTGGACAAGCACAAGATCACCGCGCACATCGTCGAGCTGACCGGCTCGGTCGAGGTAATGATCTCGCTCGGCGTGGCCGACGCGATTGTTGACCTCGTGGAAACGGGCAGCACACTGGCCGCGAACCGGCTTACGGTGTTCGACGAAATCGGCCGCTACGAATGCGTGCTAGTGCAGAATCCGGCGACGAAGAAGACGCAACTAGCCGACCGCGTGGTGCGAATGCTTGAAGGCATCGTGATCGCCCGCAGCTACTCGCTCTTGGAATACAATGTGCCCGAGGCAAAGCTCCGCGAGGCGGAAAAGATCACACCCGGCTTCGAGTCGCCTACCATCAGCAAGCTTGAAGAGGCAGGGTGGTACGCAATTCGAGCGATGGTGAAGCGAAACGAGGTGATCGAGATTATGGAGAAACTCGAAGCACTTGGAGCATCGGCGATCCTGGAGACGACAATTACGAACTGCCGGTTGTAGGGTGCGACAAGGTTTTAATTTTTAGCGTCGGCGGCAACGCCGAATTAGCGAGAGTTGGTTTGAATTCGGCGTTGCCACCAACGCTAACCTTCGCCCCCAATGCGATCCTTACCGATCCACTTCCGAAGAACTTCCGGAATCGCGATCGAGCCGTCGGCTTGTTGGTAATTCTCCAGAATCGCGAGGATCGCGCGGCTGATCGCGACGGCCGTGCCATTCAGCGTGTGGACAAGCTGCGTGCCTTTCTCGCCTTTGACTTTGTAGCGAATATCCAGCCGGCGCGATTGATAGTCGGTGCAGTTCGACGCGCTCGTAACTTCCCCGTATTCGCCGGCCGTACCACGGCCCGGCATCCAGGCTTCCAGGTCGAACTTGCGATAGGCAGGCCCGCCAAGATCGCCGCTGGCGATATCGAGCACGCGATACGGTATGCCGAGAGCATCGAAGATTTCGCATTCGAGGTCGCGGATGTAGTTGTGCATGTCTTCGCTTTGATCGGGGAGCGTGAAAGCGAACATTTCGACCTTGGTGAATTGATGCACACGATAGAGGCCACGCGACGCGCGGCCGGCGGAGCCAGCCTCGGTGCGGAAACAGTGGCTAATGCCGCAGAGTTTGATCGGCAGTTTTTCGGCGTCGATGACCTGGCCCGCGTAGAGACCGCCGAGCGTGATTTCGGCCGTGGCGACCAGGTTGAGGTCAAAGTTCTCGACGCTGTAGATCTGGGTTTCCGGTCCGCGAGGAATGAAGCCGACGCCTTTGAGAACGTCGCCGCGGGCCAGATCGGGCGTGATCATTGGCGTGAAGCCTTCGCGGACAAGGAAGTCTACCGCGAACTGTTGAAGGGCGAGCTCAAGGAGAGCGGCCTCTTTCTTGAGGAAGTAAAAACCGTGGCCGGCAACGCGAGCGCCTGCTTCGAAGTCAATCAGGTCATGCTGCTCGGCCAGTGCAACATGGTCTTGCACCGGGAAACCGAGCGGGCGAATATCAACCTTGCCGCGCCGCAGTTCTTTGCTGGCGTCTTCACCACCGGTCGGCGCGTCCGGGTGCGTAAGATTGGGCATGGCGTTGTGAATGAGCGTGGTTTCTGCCGCAAGGCGCTCGATATTCTCTTCGATCTTCTCCTTCTGCTCGCGCAGCCGTCGGCCTTCGTCCTTACGGGCCTCACGCTCGGCATCGTCCTTGGCCTGACCGATCGACTTGCTCACCTGGTTCGCCTGCCGAGCCACGTCTTCGACTTCGGTCTGCAACTTGCGCCGCTCGGTCTCCAGCTCACAGAACCGCGCAACATCGACCTTTACACCGCGCCGATCGCAGTTGGTTTGAACGACCTGAGGGTTTTCCAGGATAAAGCGTTTATCGAGCATGCGAGGCTTGTCCGTGATTCGGTTTGGATTGATTTACCACGGAGACACGGAGAGCACAGAGAAGAAATGCAGAGGGATGTGAAGAACACTAATCATCACTAATAAAAGAGACGGCTATCCTCGTCTGACCTTATTAGCGCAGATTAGTGGTGATTAGTGTTCTCCTTGTCTTCTCTTCTCTGTGTCCTCCGTGTCTCCGTGGTTATTCTTACTTTGATTTCTTCGTTGGCGTTAGTTTAGCAATTTCTTCCAGCAGCTGCGCGCTCGACAGCGTACCGCGGTGGTAGTCATCGAGGTTGAATTTCTCGTTGGGGCTGTGGGTGTTGTCGTCGTTCTGCCCCCAGCCGAGGAGCAGGGCGTCGGCGTCCAACTCCCGAGTGAACGTGTTCACGATCGGAATCGACCCCCCCTCGCGCACGTAAACCGGCGGGCAGCCAAAACCGACTTCAATCGCGGCCGCGGCGGCGTGAATATAAGGACTGTCGAGCGGCACCACGACGCCCGGCGCTCCATGGTGATCGACCAGCTCCATTTCGATTCCAGGCGGCAGCCGCTCTTCGAAAAACTTGCGGAGCGAATCCGCAATCTTGTGCGGGTCCTGATTCGGCACGAGACGGAAGCTGAACTTCGCGCTGGCCTTGGCCGGCAGCACCGTCTTCGCCCCCTCGCCCTGGTAACCACTCGTAAGGCCATTGATATCGCACGTCGGCCGAGCCCAGCGGCGCTCCAGCGATGTGTAGCCTTCCTCGCCAAACAGGCCCTTCACTCCGAGCGACTTCATGAAGTCTGCATCGGTTAGCGGCAACGCCCGAAACTCGGCCCGTTCGCGATCCGTTAGCGGGACGACGTCATCGTAAAAGCCCGGAACCTGAATGCGCCCCTTCTCATCTTTCAGCGCCGCGAGCAACGTGCAGAGCGCGTTGGCCGGATTCGTCACACCACCACCGAACGTACCGGAATGGAGGTCTTGTTTAGGGCCACGCAGGTACAGTTGAAAATACGCGATGCCCCGCAGGCCGTAGGTGATGGCCGGCATGCCAGGCGCGAATTGACTCGAGTCGCTAATGACGACCGTGTCGCAAGCGAGCTTGTCACGATTGGCTTGGACGAACGGCGTCAGGTGCTCGCTGCCGACTTCCTCTTCGCCTTCGATGAGAAACTTCACCTGCAGCGGCAGCTTGCCCACCGATTTCATCCAGGCCTCGACCGCCTTCACATGCGTGAGCATCTGGCCTTTGTCGTCGGTCGCCCCGCGAGCGTAGATGTTGCCATCGCGAACCGTCGGCTCAAAGGGCGGCGTGATCCACTCATCCAGCGGCTCCGGCGGCTGCACGTCGTAATGCCCGTAGACCAGAACGACCGGCTTACCCGGCACCGGCGGCGACTCGGCGTAAACCAGCGCATGTCCCTTGGTCGGGATCAGCTCGGTCGCCAGACCCATCTCGCGGAACGTGGTCGCGACCCACTCGGCCGCCCGCTGGGTCTCGCCGCGCTGCCGCGAATCGGCGCTGACGCTGGCGATCCGCAATAGATCGGCCAAATCGCTCTCAAATTGCTGCCGGTGAGACTCGATGTACGACTTGACGCTGTCCATGGGCGGGTTGCTTCGGGCGGGTGCTGTCATGCGGTTGCGATGGGCGTACAATATAATGCGTGAGCCGCCCATCGGCCACCGCAGGTCTGCCCTCGGCAGACGAACTGCAAAGTCGGGGCCTGGTCCATTTTTCGGCCAAGTGGTGACAGCGCAATCGCGTAGTCGCTGGCCGAAATCATGGACCTGATCCCGACGCCTTGGACTTTGTAGTTCGCCTGGTCCCTCGCGCCCCGCGGACAACCCATTTTCAAAGGTGTAGCTATG
>CAZGMU010000458.1:0-3784 GCA_964526975.1 uncultured Planctomycetaceae bacterium | reverse complement strand
CTTCACCGCTGCCAACAAGCTTGCTCTGACGGTTACCGGTGGTGACGGCGACGACACTATCGACCTTACGGCTGTAGATACGGCTAACCTCGGTACCTCTATCGTTGTCGATGGCGGTGCTGGTAGCGATACGATCAAGGCCGCTGACCTCGGTACCGTTGCTGCAGATGGCACGTCGGTGAAGCTTACCGGCGGTGCTGGAAATGACGTGTTTGATTTCCAGGCAGCCACCTTTGGTAATGCTGGCAAGGTTAGCGTCACTGACTTTGTCGCGGGTGCGGATAAGATCGATCTGACGGGTGCGATCGGCGCTGGCTTTACCTTTGCTGACGACGTGAAGGTTCAGGGCTCCGATACCATCATTGATCTGGACTCCGATGGCAATCTGGCTACCGGGTTTGTCATTGAGCTCCTCGGCGTGACCAACGTCACCGCTGCTGATTTTATTGGCATCGCTTGATTTAAGTTTGTCTCTGTGACGAACCTGTAAATCTGAAGGAGCGCACCCATGGTGCGCTCCTTCTTTATGTTGTATTTGACAGGGTAATATCGAACCGATCGAGTTGCACCTTCTGGCTAGCCTGGAAGACGCCCTAAGGGCGTGGAGCCGTTGATTTATGACTGAAATCCAGAAGACCGTGCTTGCAGCGATCGCTGTCGGCTTTGTCATCAGCCTGATAACCAGCATGCTGTTGCTTGCGCAACCGATGTACATGATCCAGATCATGATGAACGTGATGCCGTCACGCAACATGAACACGCTCATCGCTATATCGCTCATCGTCGGGCTGGCTTTCGTCATGGGCGCAGTTCTCGATTATTTTCGGACGCGCATTATCGAAGCCGCGGTCCTACGGATTGAGGCGATCGTCAATCACAAGGTTATCCGCGACTATCTGACGGGCAGCGACGAAGAGGCTATGAACATCAGTGCCGTCAAGGACGTCACGCTTTTTCGGACGGTAGCCACATCGCGTATTGCAGCCAGCATTTTTGAGCTGGTTTTCGTCCCTATCGTTTTGGCTGTTCTTTTTCTTGTAAGCGTCCCTCTCGGGCTGGTCTTCCTCGCAGGGGTCCTTATCTATGTTTCGCTCGTCGTCGTGCAAGAGCTGGCCATACGTCAGGCACGACCGGTGCTCGCCGGCATTGGTGCCGAAGCCAATCGTTATGTCGAGCGGGAACTGAACCGTAGCCATATGCCGCCAGGGACGGTGCAGCATGGTGCTTTTGCCCGCCGTTATCTCGACGCCAATCGCCGATACATGCAGGCTTTCGAGCCAAGCCGGCGATTGGATGGCATCTTTTCCGCCGTCAAGACAATCGCACGCCTTGTTCTTCAGTCGCTGATTCTCGGTTTCGGGGCGTTTCTGGCTATCGAAGGCCATGTGGAAATCGGCGTTGTCATTGGCCTTTCCTTGGTTAGCACGCGGGCGCTGGCGCCGATCGATGGTGTCGTTGGCGGCTGGAGCTCGATTGTCGAAACGCACAAGGCAATTCTTCGCTTGAGCGAGACGTTGCGCAAGCGCCGCAACACGAAACCAAAGCTGCCTTTGCCTCGCCCAAATGGACTGCTTTCCGTTCACAACTTGACGTATGAGCCTCCCGGCTTGGGTCGGCCGATCCTCCGCGGCGTTAGTTTGGAGGTTCAGCCTGGTGAAGCCGTTGCCATTATCGGCATGACGACATCGGGCAAAAGTACTCTTCTGCGCCTGCTGACGGGTGGTGTCGCGCCGACACACGGGACGGTGAGGTTGGACGGCAACGAACTGCGCAACTGGAGCCGCACGGAACTGGAACTCTATACAGGCTATATGCCCCAAGAGAACCAGTTGCTTGAGGGAACCATAGCAGAGACAATCGCCCGCTATGACCCGGCTCTCGATGCCAAGGCTGTTGTGCAGGCCGCCGCCGACGCCGGAATGCACGAAATCATCCTCAGCTATCCCCAAGGTTACAATACGATTATTGGTCCGAATGGTATGCCATTGGCAGCAGGTCACCGGCAATTCATCGCACTTGCCCGTGCACTCTACCGCCGCCCTCCTTTGGTACTTTTGGACGAGCCGAATGCAAGCCTCGATGCGGAGGGTGATCGTCGGCTTATTGCTGTGCTGACTGCTCTGAAGCAACGGCAGACAACCGTTGTTCTTGTCACGCAGCGACCTGGGCTCCTCGAGCACGTCGATCGCGTAGTGGTGATGAAGGATGGTACCGTACAGGTGAATGGCTTGCCGGGTGAAGTCCTCAACGTTGAAAATCGCCGCATTCGTCCGGTCTAATAGAGTGTTATGCAGCTCTCCCAAATGGCGATACGCCCCTTTTCCGGAATTGCTCTAGGAACCCGTTATGACCAAACCCGAACAGACCCTGCCTGTTGCTGAAACGGAGAAGAAAGGGCAGGTTTCTGAAGTTCGCGGCCTCCCCCCGGCTGTTGGTGACACCTATCAGGACTGGTATGCCAAAGTTCTTCCGTCTCCTGCTCGCTCTTACCGACGGTTGGCTCTCTTCTCTCTCTTCTTTCTTGGAAGCTTTAGCGCCTGGGCCGTAATGGCCCCGATTGGCGGCGCAACGGTTGTACCCGGCCGGCTGATAGCTGAAGGCTACAACCGAATGGTCAATCATCGTTATGCTGGCACCATTTTGAAGATAGCGGTTCGAGAAGGGGATTTGGTCAAGGCGGGCGACATACTGGCCGAAATCGACCCTTCAGATGCCATGATGAACTTGGAAATCCAGAATATGCGCCTGAGTACAGCCGATATTAGGCTCGCGCGCTATCAGGCGGAGCAGGCTAATGAGGATCATTTTACGCTTTCTTCCGATCTCATGAAGCGTATCACCGATAATTCGTCACTTGCTTCCGCGTTGGAGAGCCAACGGACGGAGCTTAAAGCCCGGCAAGAAGAAAGGCACTCTACCTTACAAATCTTGGATCAGAAAATTACGACGGAGGAGAAATCCTTATCCGACCTGGAATCACTCCTGGGAGAGCGGCGCAAGCGGGTCGATAGTGTTCAAAAAGAAATCGAAGTTTCTGACAAGTTGATGGAGCAGGGTCTTACGACACGCGATCGCAACTTTAATTTGAAACGCCAGATTTCGGTAGATCAAGAACAACTCGAAACCCTCATGACGCAGGTGGCCGAGAAACGAAGCCGCTACGCGCAATTGCAGGAAGACCGTCTACGCTGGCAGGCCCAACGTACGGGCGAGGTCAGTAATCAGATCGTTGCTTTGAACGCCGAGCGAGCGGAAGCCCTGGAACGGGTGCGCTATCTAAAGGATATGATCGACAAAGCCACGATCCGAGCGCCAGAAAGCGGCCACATCGTTCGCTCTTATGTGAATACCGTTGGTGCAAGCATTCAGGCGGGTGCACCGCTTTTCGAAATCTTGCCGGAAGCTTCAGCGCCGATCGTCGAGGCCCATGTGACAAGCCGGGACATCGACATAATGGAGGTCGGCGGCGAGTTAGAAATTCGCATCGCGTCACAGGACCGGAATCGCTCACTGATGTTCCTTCAAGGAGAGGTAACCTACGTTTCCTATGATGCCATTTCTTTCGGGAATCCTCCTCAATCGCTATACGTGATCCGGGGGAAGGTCGACAAGGCTAGTATTGATAAGTACGGACAATTGAAGCCTGGTACAAATGCAGAAGTATATTTCGTAACAAAGCCAAAGAACTTCGTTCATTATCTTCTTGACCCCTTCCTGGGTATAAGAGACAAGGCATTCACGCATTGATGAAGAAAATTCTGTTTTTGCATACCAATTTCCCTGC